>JAHDII010000056.1 GCA_020630895.1 Saprospiraceae bacterium | reverse complement strand
TATATATAAAGGTTATTTGATGATTTTTTATACTGTTGATAAACAATTGTTTATGATTCAATTAGAGATATTCTATTTTTATATATACAATAAGCGTGCAATACTTTTCATTTTTTGGCTTTTTATTAAAAAAAAATCAAATATTAATGGAGAATGGACAGAATGACTTATTTTTCGGTTATAAAATAGTAGAATATGGATCATCATCAAAAAAAGTGGTTTTTGAGTTTCTTTTTAAGCATTATTTTTCTCTTACTTTTATCTATTTCGAGTAAAGCTCAGGAAGTAGATTCTTTAAAAATCATTGATACTTTAGATACAAGGAAACAAATCAATACTCGCTGGTTACTTCTTGATATAGGTTGGAATGGTGGTATATATTATACTGGTTTTACTCCTCCGCCCTCTTATATTCCTGTAGTTTTAGAAAGAAAGCGTTCTTTACATTTTGGATTGAATATTTTTAGACAGCGTATTAATATTTATAAACATCGCTTACATATAGAATATGCTGTTGCATTAAATTTTGATCGTTTTGAACTAGAAAATCCTTATTCTTTTGCTCCACACAATAATTTAGTGACTCCTAGTTTGGTAGATACTGTTTCTTTTTCAAGAAATAGTTTGCATCTTAATTCTTGGATGATTCCTATATTATTACAATATGAATCGAATGATTTAAAAAAATGGAAATCTTTTCATGTAGCACTAGGGGGACATTTAGGTATTTTGATGGGGGCTAATCAAAAACAAAAAACAATAGAAGGCAATCGATATAAAGTAAAAGGAGATTTTAATTTACCTCCTATATATTATGGACTTCAAGGAGAAATTGGGTTTAGTTATCTTACTTTATTTACTCGATTTAATTTAAGTCCCTTTTTTATTGATGCTGAAGATAGTGGTTTAGCTTTTACTTCGTTTACTTTTGGACTTCGTTTAATTCCATTTTTTTAAAAAATTTATTACCAAATATTTACTTCGGGAAAAATTTGAATTTTAAATTTTTTATATACTGCTTTTTGTACTTTTTTAGAAAATTTTTTAATTTCTTTTCCTGTTGCATTTCCATAATTTACAATAACTAATGCTTGGTTTTTATAACATCCTGTATTTCCATATTTTTTTCCTTTAAATCCACATTGATCAATAAGCCATGCGGCAGGTATTTTAAATTGATTATTAGGTAAAGGGTAAGAAATTATTTCAGGGAATTTTTCTTTTAATTTTTTCCACTTCTTTTTTGATACTTCTGGATTTTTAAAAAAAGAACCAGAGTTTCCTATTTTTTTAGGATCAGGTAATTTTGCTTGTCGAATATTAATAATAATATCACTAATATTTTTTATTGTAGGATTTTTTATTTTTTGTTCTTCTATTTTTTTTGAAATTATTCCATAATTAATATTTAATGTATGAGGATGTTTTTTTAATCTTAAATAAACACGAGTAATACAAAATTTATTTTTTAATTCATTTTTAAAAATACTATTTCTATATCCAAAATTACAAGCCTCTTTTGAAAAAGCAATTTCTTCATGCGTTTCTAAATCAATAAAATTTAACCCTTCAAAAACATTTTTTAATTCTACTCCATAAGCTCCAATATTTTGAATCGGTGCAGCTCCTACTGTTCCTGGAATTAAAGATAAATTTTCTACACCTCCTAAATTATTTTGAATTGCCCAAAGCACAAATTCATGCCAATTTTCTCCTGCTCCGATTTCAACTAAAGCTGTTTCTTCATCTTCTGCAATAATTTCAATTCCTTTTATTTCATTTTTGGCAAGAATTCCTTTTACTTTTTTTGTCAATAAAATATTACTTCCTCCTCCTAATATTTTTATTTTTTTATTCGTTTTATTTAATAATTGAAATAAATCTTTTTCTTTCTTTATTATAATTAAATTTTTAGCACTAATATCAATACCAAAAGTATTTATTTTTTTTAATGATTTATTTTTAATAATTTTCATAAAATATTGATTCAATAAAACTAATTAATTTTTACTCTCTTGCAATTTTATTTCTCTCATCAATAAAAAAAATGGACAAGCAAATGCAAAAGCTATTAAAAGTGTAGCAACAATATATAACAAACTATATTTCATTTGTAATCTTTTGGCTTCGACCATCATCCAAATAACAAAAGGTGTTGCTCCTATTAATAAATCTGTAGTTAATGAAGAAGTTAATGGTGTTGCCATTCCATGTTCAAACATTCTTAAAAAAGTAAGAGATTCTTCTCCATGTAAAATATATTGGATATTAAAATACCAAGGGACAATCATTCCTGCGAGAGCAAAAAATAAATATATCCACATTAAAGGAGTCCAAGATTTCATAATAATTTATTTAAAAAATTACAAGAAGCAATAATGATAAAAAATATTATTATTTCAAAAACATAATTATTCTTTGTTGGCGAGTTGCCCACATGCCGCGTCAATATCTTTTCCTCTTGATTTTCTAACTGTTATTGCTACTTTATTTTTTCTTAGATATTGAGCAAATTCATCTATTCTGTAAGCATCTGATTTTTGAAACTCTACACCATCAATAGGATTATATTCTATAATATTAATTTTTGCAGGAACTCGTTTACAAATTTCAACTAAATTTTTAGCATCCTCAATACTATCATTAAATCTTTGAAAAGCAATATATTCAAAAGTAATTTTATTTTTTGTTTTTTGATAAAAATAATCTAATGCCTCAATTAAAATTTCTAAATTATTTTGTTCATTAATGGGCATTATTTCATTTCTCTTTTTATCATCTGCAGCATGAAGAGAAAGAGCTAAATTTATTTTTGAATTATCGTCAGCTAATTTTTTAATCATTTTTGCAATTCCAGCTGTACTTACCGTTATTCTTTTAGGAGACATATTTAAACCTTCAGGAGCTGTTAAATAAAAAATACTTTCCATTACTGGTTTGTAAGCTAATAAAGGTTCTCCCATTCCCATATAAACAATATTAGTTAATGGTTTTCCAAAATGTTCTAATGATTGTTGATTTACTTTTACAACTTGATCATAAATTTCTGCTGCATCTAAATTTCTAAGACGTTTCATTTGTCCTGTAGCACAAAATTTACAAGTTAAACTACAACCTACTTGGGAAGAAACACAAGCGGTAAAACGATTATCTGTGGGTACAGGAATTAAAACAGATTCAATTAAATGACCATCAAATAATTTGAATCTTGATTTAATGGTTCCATCAATACTTTTTTGAATTTTATCTTCTTGAATAGAATGGATTACAAAATTTTCTTCTAAATGAGTTCTTATTTTTTTTGATAAATTAGTCATCTCTTCAAAAGAAGTAGCACTTTTTTTCCACAGCCATTCATAAACTTGTTTTGCTCTAAAAGATGCTTCTCCAATTTCTTTGAAATAATTTTTTATTTCATCTAAAGAAAGTTTTCGTATATCAATTTTTGTATTCAAAATTAATTTTTATTTCTAGCATACAAAATTCCCATTCCAAATATTCCAACACAGAAAAATAATACAGAAATTATTTCTGCTTGACTTAAATTTCCAAATTGTTCATAAGTATCATTCACTCTTATTTTTTCAATAAACCATCTTTCTATACCATATAAAGACATGAAAAGGAAAAATAAAACACCTGGTATTTTAATTCTTTTTCTTAGCATCCATAAAGCACCAAATATTAAAATAGATTTGTTGAAAAATTCATATACAGAGGTAGGGTATACTTTAGCTCCTAATTTCCATTGATATTTACATCCTCCACAATCATAAGGCAAACGTTCTATTCCTTCTTGATTTGTAACTCCCATATTCACATCTCTAGGATAATCCCAAGACCATAACCAATCTGGTAAAAACCACCAATCTGGTTGAGCAGCTGCGGCAATTCCCCAATCTCCATCACCAGAAAAATGGCAACCTAAACGACCTATTCCCATTGCCATAATCATTGCTGGAGCAGAAATATCCATAAGAGTTAATAAAGGCATTTTCATTTTTCTTACATACCAAGCGACTCCAATAAACCCTCCTACTAAACCTCCATAAATAGCTAACCCATTTCCAGAAAATAAATTAGTGAAAAAATCTTCTATAGAATTAATATTATCCATCGTTTCTGCCATAGCAAATAATTTGGCTCCTAAAACTCCAGATATTGCTGCAACAACAACAATATCACCTACTCTATCAGAAGGTTTTAATGCAAAGGATTCTATTTGAGGTTGAGGTAATTTAGTTCTATTTTTTTCCCAATAATAAAACCCACCCATTGCTATTGCTCCTAAAATTCCAAAAAGCCAATTTCCGCTAAAAGAAAATATAATTGCAGAGGGATCTTCCTTGAATGCGGCAAAAGAACTCAAAACATAAGGGATTTTAAATCCTAATAAAAACCCTACGATTAGTCCAGGTACAACATCCTGCCATGTAGGAGCTTCTCCTACGGTTCTTTTAATGGTTGTAATAGCAGCATGAAGAGGTCCTCCCTCTTTTTCTAGCCGCAATAATTCTCTATAAACAATATATCCAGCCGTTAGAAAAGCAATTGCTAACAATAAGCCAAAAGTTTTAAATATAGCTAACCAATTATCATAATCAGTTCCTATTAAATCGTGAAAAATATAAGATAAATCAGGATACATTGAATTCTATTAATTTTATTTTTAAAGTTTTGGCAAAAATAGGCATAAATAATAAGAGGCTATCTGAAAAGGCAGTCTTTTTTATGATTTCATATAAAAACCTCTATTTTTTTGTGTGTTTTTATAGGTGAAAAAGAAGTTATATTATCAGTTAATTTTTAAGCATACACCTAACATATAAAAGGAATTACTTGAAAAGGTAGTTACTTTTATATCAATTATTTTAGCATGTGCAATCATTTAATTAAGTTACATCAAATAAAATATGAACATCAGTTCCTGAAGGAAGTCCTTTTCTATCTTTTAAATCAAAAGTTTTAATTTCTATATTGGAATGATATAATTGACTTAAAATATCTGCTCTTTCAGAAGTAATTGTTGTTCCAATAGAATGATGGATTCTATTAGATTTTTCTTTTAATTCTTTTGATTTTTTTCTACCTACTCCGTCATCTTTAATCATACAGACTAAAGTATTTTTTCTCATAATAAAATCAATTTCTAGGAGACCTTTATCTTTTTTAGGCAATAATCCATGACGAATAGCATTTTCTACATGAGGTTGAATGAGCATACTTGGAATTTCTGTATCTTCGGCATCAATTTCAGGAGCGATTTTGATATTAAAATCGAATTTTTCTTCATAACACATTCTTGTTAGCTCACAATAATGATAGAGCATTCTAGTTTCATCTTCGAGGGACACAAACTTTGATTTTGATGCTTCTAAAAAAAGACGCATTAAAGACGCAAAACTATTTAAGGAAGCATTGGCTTTTTCAATATCATGTTTTAAAATAAAATGTTGAACCGCATTTAAAGTATTAAAAATAAAATGTGGGTTCATTTGTGCTTGGAGTGCTTTCAATTCCAACTCTGCAAAACGACGATTAATTTCAATTTTATTTTTTTCTCTTGATCGAAAAAAATAAATGATCATTCCTAATAAAAATAAAACACCTAAAGCAATAGCAGATAAAATTTTCCAATTGAACCACCACGGAGGTTGAACTACAAAATAATATTCTAAAGGTAAAGACCATTCGCTATTGGGTTTTTTAGCTCTAATTTGCAAAAAATATTCACCTGCTTGTAAATTTGAAAAAAAGAGAGATCTATTTTGTGTATTTTGCCAAGGTTCATTATTTCGTAATCGATATTGATAATTGACTAAACGAGAATCGCGATAAATAATTGCAGAATAATTAATTTCTAATTTGCTATTATGATTTAAAGGAATAGGAGAGTTAAAATCAATACTATTTCCATCTAATTTTATTTCTTGCCAACGTAGTTGAGGTTCTTTTTCTTTTAACAAATCATTATTCGTATGATAACTTAATAACCCTTTAGGAGTACCCATCCAAAGTCTTTTATCATCGCTTAATGCTAAACTTTTAATTTCTCCTGTAGCAATATTTATTTTTTCAAAATCTGTTTGATTTTCGTCGAGCGTAATTAAAAATATTCCTTTAGGACTTGCTACCCATAATTGATGAAGGCTATTATCAATTAAAATCTTTTTACATTTTATGGAGGGTAAATTGGTGTAATTTTTTATTTCAAAATTATGTTTATTAATTTTAGAAATACCTCCATCTGTTCCTATCCAAAAATAATTTTCATCTTCATCAATATCATTAATAATAGGATGAGCTAATTTATTTTTATGAATTTTATTTAATAAATGATAACTATTTTTTTTATAAATCCATAATGAATCATTATTTTCTAAAATAATATTTTTTGCATTTGTTTGATAAATAAATTGTTTGTTTTTAAATTGGTCAAAAGAAATAATATTGGGGAGAGTATTACATTTTTTATATTGATAAAGATATTCGTTTCTTATAAATGAAATATTATTTAAACTGTCTAAAAAAAATGAATCATCCGATTTTTCATTTTGAATACAAGAATAAATTTCTCCTTTTTTAAAAGAATAAAATCCTTCATTTGTAGCAATAAATAAAATACTATCTTTACTTTCTTTTATAGAAAATACTTTCGGTTGTTTTCCCTTTTTTAAAGGTAATTTTCCCCAACTTTTAGAAATTAAAAACAAGCCCTCATTTGTTCCTGCTAGAAAACCTAAAGATTTAGAATTTAATAAACAATTCACTGGAACATTTCCTATAATAGATTTATTTAAACCTGAATAAAAAGAATGAAAAACACAATATACTCCATCTCCTTGAGTGGTGATCCATAAATTCCCTTCATGATCCACTGTCATATCTGAAACAAGGGTATTAAATCGAAGATCATAGTTTAAATTAGATAAATAATTTGTATTCAAATTATAAGAATATACATTTTTATTATCAGACATAAAAACATGATAACCGTTAGATTGAATACGCGTAATTTCAGGTATTTTAGGATGAAGAGTATAATTTAAAGGATCGAATGTTTCACTAGATTTAATCAATTGTTCTTGATTAATATACCAGAACCCTTCTTCTAAAGAAAAAGAATGTAAGGCTGTGTTTTCGGAATTTATATGTGTTGATATTTTTTTTAATTGAATATTATTACCTAAAAATTCTACTTGAAAAAATCCATGAGTAGAAAAATTAATGAGTATAGTTTTCGAGGTATAATTTCCTATTGAAAAATTCAAATGATTTTCTTTCTGAGGTAAAATAGGTTGTTCATTTAATTTAATTTTTTGAATGACAATAGAATCATTTAAAAGATTAAATTTATTTTTATAGCATTTGTTTTTTTCTAAAATTAATAATTCAGATTCATTAAAATTATTTTTGTAATGAATAAAAATTTGAGATAACGTTTTTATGATTTTTTGAGATTTATGAATATTACAAGGTAATTGATAATAATAAGGAAGCCCATTAGATACTCCATACATTTTATTTTCTTGAGCAAAGAAAATATTATCAAAACTATCTACAGTATGAATTTTTGAAATTTCTAATTCATTAAAATTTTTAAAATCAACTCCATCAAAACGAGAAACTCCTTCAGATGATTTAAACCAGATATAATTTAAACTATCTTGAAATACTTGTTCAAATTTATTTAAAGGAAGCCCATTATCTATAGTGTATCTTCTAAAACGGGTATCTTGCCCTTCTAATGAATTCAAAAAAAGGAGGAGAAAAATTAAAATAATATTAACTTGCAAAAAATATCTCATAATAAGGCAGCAAATTACGCAAAACATTTTATTATTTAAAAATAAATAGATGTTTAAAAACTGGATAGAAGCATTTAGATTAAGAACTTTACCTTTAGCATTTGCTTGTATAGGCATGGGAGGAATTATTGCCGCATCTCAGCAAAAGTTTGATGCTTTAATTTTTAGTCTAACTTTATGTACTGCTTTTTTATTACAAATATTATCCAATATTGCTAACGATTATGGAGATTCTATAAATGGTGCAGATAGTGATAAAAGAGTAGGTCCTTCAAGGGCTGTACAAACAGGTAAAATTTCTGCACAATCCATGAAAAATGCTATTGTTTTATTTTCTATTGTATCATTTATTTGTGGTGTTTTATTAATTTATTTATCGATATCTTCGATGAATGAATTTTTAATTTTTATAGGGATAGGAGTTATATCTATGATTGCAGCGATTACATATACTGTAGGAAAAAATCCTTATGGATATGCAGGTTTTGGGGATATTTCTGTTCTTATTTTTTTTGGATGTGTTGCAGTAGGAGGAACTTATTATTTACAAACCAACATTTTAGATATTGAAATTTTATTACCTGCAATGACTTGTGGATTATTTGCTGTAGGAGTTTTAAATATTAATAATATTAGAGATATAGAATCAGACCAAGAAGCAGGGAAATATTCTATTCCTGTAAGAATTGGAAGAAAAAAAGCGGTTTACTATCATTGGGCATTATTATTTTTTGGATGGTTATCTGCCATAATTTATGTAGTATTAAATTATCAATCATTATTTCAATTTTTGTTTGTGATTACTTTGCCATTATTTATCATCAATGCTCGTGCAGTATTACAAAAAAAAGAAGCTAAGGAATTAGATCCTTTTTTAAAACAAATGGCAATTTCTACTTTAATTTTTGTAATTATTTTTGGTATAGGACAATTGATATAATATGTATGAAGCGGAATGGAAAAAGCATACTTTGATTTTTAAACAAGCTAGTGGAACATCAAGAGGAGTATTAAGAAAAAAAGAATCATGGTTTTTTAAAATTTGGAAAAAAAATTATCCTCAAAAAATATATTGGGGAGAGTGTGGTTTATTAAAAGGTTTAAGTATAGATGATGTAAAAAATTATGAAAAAAAATTAGATGAAATTTGTTTCAATATTAATAATTATTCTTTTTATTTGGATAAAGATTTAATTCATTTTCCTTCCATTCGATTTGGATTAGAAATGGCATTTCAAGCTATTTTAAATTCTAATACTTTTGAATTATTTCCTTCAGATTTTACAAAAAAAGAACATCCCATTCATATTAATGGTTTGGTATGGATGGGAGAAAAAGATTTTATGTTGGAACAAATTAAAAATAAAATTAAAAATGGTTTTTCTTGCATTAAATTAAAAATAGGAGCTATTCGTTTTAATGATGAATTAGATTTACTTCAATATATAAGAAAAGAATTTTCTGAAAAAGATATAGAAATTCGAGTGGATGCTAATGGAGCTTTTTCTCCTAAAGATGTATTAGAAAAATTATCTAAACTATCAAAATTAAAAATTCATTCTATAGAACAACCCATTCGACAAGGACAATTTGAAGAAATGCAAAAAATTTGTAAAACAACTCCTATTCCTATTGCTTTAGATGAGGAATTAATAGGAATATTTTCTAAAGAGGATAAAGAAAATTTATTAGAAATCATACAACCTCAATATATTATTTTAAAGCCTAGCTTAGTAGGTGGTTTTAAAAGTTCTGAAGAATGGATAAACATTGCAAAACAAAAAAATATAGGTTGGTGGATTACCTCCGCTTTGGAATCTAATATTGGATTAAATGCAATTGCTCAGTGGACCTATACTCTAAATTCTTCTCTTCCTCAAGGTTTAGGAACGGGACAATTATATACCAATAATTTTCCTTCTCCTCTTACGATTCACCAAGGGAATTTAATCTATCAAAATCATAAAAATTGGGATACCTCTTTATTGAATAATTTAAGTTGCGAATAAATTCGTAAAGTCTACAGCTTATCTGTCCACAGACCACAGATACTATTAATTCGCAACTTAAATTAAATTATTTTTCTTCGTCCAAATGAATTTTTAAACAAAGCTCATCTAATTGTTCATTATGAATAGGAGAAGGAGCATCAATCATCATATCACGCCCTTGATTATTTTTAGGAAAAGCAATAAAATCACGAATAGCACCATGTCCCGTCATCATTACAGCACAAAGTCTATCGAAACCAAAAGCTAAACCACCATGAGGAGGAGCACCATAATCAAAAGCACCCAAAAGAAAACCAAATTGAGCTTGTGCTTCTTCTTTTGTAAAACCTAATAATTCAAAGTTTTTAGATTGCAATTCTTTATTATGAATACGAATAGAACCTCCTCCAATTTCAACACCATTAATCACTAAATCATAGGCATCAGCGCGTAATGATTTCATCGTTTCATGATCTCCATTCAGCATTCTATCCACATCTTCTTTTTTAGGAGAAGTAAATGGATGGTGCATCGCATGAAACCTTTCACTTTCTTCGTCCCATTCTAATAAAGGAAAATCAACTACCCAAAGTGGTTTAAAATCATCAGGTTGGCGTAAGCCCATTCTAGTACCCATCTCCAAACGAAGTTCATTCATTTGTTTACGAGTCTTTTCATCTTCACCAGAAAGGATCAATAACATATCTCCTTTTTTAGCACCAAAAGCATGGAGCCATTCTTTTAAATCGTCATCAGAATAAAACTTTCCTACACTAGACTTAATAGAATCATCTTCATTCCATTTTACATAAACTAAACCTTTTGCCCCAATTTGAGGACGTTGCATCCATTCCGTTAATTTTTTAATATCTTTATTAGAATAATGATTCGCTTGTCCTTCTGCATTAATTCCAACAACTAATTCTGCATTATCAAAAACAGAAAATCCTTTTCCTTTAGCTAAATCATTCAAATTATGAAATTCCATTCCGAAGCGAATATCTGGTTTATCAGAACCATATTTTTCCATAGCTTCATCATAAGTCATTCTAGGGAGGGTAGGTAAATCAATACCTTTACAAGCTTTAAATAAATAACGAGTTAATCCTTCAAAAGTATTTAAAATATCTTCTTGAGTTACAAAAGACATTTCACAATCTATTTGAGTAAACTCTGGTTGACGATCCGCTCTTAAATCTTCATCTCTAAAACATTTTACTAATTGAAAATATTTATCAAATCCACTCACCATTAAAATTTGTTTAAAAGTTTGAGGCGATTGAGGAAGGGCATAAAATTGTCCTTTATTCATGCGGCTAGGAACCACAAAATCCCTTGCTCCTTCAGGAGTACTTTTAATTAAAACAGGTGTTTCTACTTCAATAAATCCTTGTTGCGAAAGATAGCTTCTTGTTTCTACAGCTACTTTTGAACGAAACATAATACTTTCTTGAAGTGGTTTTCTTCTTAAATCCAAATAGCGATATTTCATACGCAAATCTTCACCTCCATCTGTATCATCTTCAATAGTAAAAGGAGGCGTTTTAGAAGCATTTAAAATATCTAATTCCGTTACTTGAATTTCAATATTTCCTGTAGGAATATTAGGATTTTTTGATTGACGTTCTATAACTGTTCCTTGAATTTTTACCACAAATTCTCTACCTAAAGTTCTTGCTTTTTCAAATAGATTTTTATCTGTTTTTCCTTCTGTAAAAATCAATTGAGTAATGCCGTATCGATCACGTAAGTCGGTGTACATCATATAACCCAAATCTCTTGATCCTTGAACCCATCCACTTAATGTGATTTCTTGTCCTACATGTTCCATGCGTAATTCTCCACAATTGTGTGTACGATACATTTATTATTAGATTTTAATGTTGTAATTAGTAATAAGGTTGCAAAAATAATAGTTCCTTGTAGAATAAACATTATTCCTTTAAAAAAACCTTATCTAAATATATTTAGATAAGGTTTTGATATTAAAAAGTTAAATATTATTTCAATTAAAGCGTTCCTCTAAGGGCTTGTTCTCTTTCAATTGCTTCAAATAAAGCTTTGAAATTTCCTTTTCCAAAAGATTTAGCTCCTTTTCTTTGAATGATTTCATAAAATACAGTAGGACGATCTTGAACTGGTTTTGTAAATATTTGTAATAAATATCCTTCATCATCTCTATCCACTAAAATGTTTAATTTTTTAAGATCTTCAAGATCTTCGTCTATTTCTCCTACACGATCTAGAACATCTTCATAATAATTATCAGGAACATATAGAAAATCAACACCATTTTCTCTCAAAGTACTTACTGTTTTTAATATATCATCAGTAGCTAAAGCCATGTGTTGAACACCTGCACCATGATAAAAATCTAAATATTCTTCTATTTGAGATTTTTTTAATCCTTTTGCAGGTTCATTAATAGGAAATTTTACCCAGCCATTTCCATTAGAAACCACCTTACTCATTAGAGCCGTATATTTAGTAGAAATATCATTATCATCAAAAGTGATTAATAAATTAAAACCCATTACATCTTGATAAAATTTAACCCACTTATTCATCCCACCTAACTCTACATTACCTACACAGTGGTCAACAAATTTTAATCCTACAGATTGGTATTTAGGGTTCGGAGTTCTAGCTTCAAATCCAGGCATAAACGCACCATGATAATTTTTTCTTTCTACGAAAGTATGAATAGTTTCTCCATAAGTATGGATAGCAGCCATTTTTATTTCACCATTATCATCCGTTAAAGTCGTCGGTTCAAAAGCTGATTTTGCTCCTCTACTCAAAGCATCTTGATAAGATTTAAAAGCATCATCTACCCAAAGAGCCAAAGTTTTAACTCCATCTCCATGTAAAGCGACATGCTTTGCTATTTCATGTTCAGGAGATAATGCAGATGTTAATACAAAACGTATTTTATCTTGTTGTAAAACATAAGAACATTTTTCTCTTTCTCCTGTTTCAGGACCTCTATAAGCAATGAATTGAAAGCCTAAAGCCGCTTGATAATAAATAGCAGCTTGTTTTGCATTTCCTACATAAAATTCAATATGATCCGTACCTAATAAGGGCATTAAATCGTTTTCTATTCCTGTTTTTTCTTTAATTAATGTATCCATAAAATGTTCTATTTTGCTAGAAAAAAATTCTATATTAAATTAATGATTTTATTAATGTGTTAACCAACTTTTGTAATAATCTGGATCTTCAATATTAGGAGTATGTTCTGTTAATTGTAAAGGTCTAAATGTATCTACCATTACAGCCAGTTCATGAGTTTCTTTTTTACCAATACTCTTTTCTACTGTACCTGGATGAGGTCCATGAGGAATTCCTCCTGGGTGTAGGGTTATCATTCCTCGTTCAACATGTTTTCTAGACATAAAATCTCCATCAACATAATATAATACTTCATCACTATCAATGTTAGAATGATTATATGGAGCAGGTATAGCTAAAGGATGATAATCATATAAACGAGGACAAAAAGAGCAAATGACAAAACCTCTTGCTGCAAAAGTTTGATGTACCGGAGGCGGTTGGTGTACTCTTCCTGTTATAGGTTCAAAGTTATGTATTGAAAAAGCATAAGGGTAACAATAGCCATCCCATCCTATTAAATCAAAAGGATGATTTAAATAAGTATAAGGATAGATAATTCCTTCTTTTTTGATATAAAAAAGAAAATCTCCTTGCTCATCATGTGTTTCTAAATCCTGAGGTTTTCTAATATCTCTTTCACAAAAAGGAGAATGCTCTAGTAATTGACCAAATTGTCCTCTATATCTTTTTGGAGTAACAATAGGACTAAAACTTTCAACAATAAATAATCTATTATTTTCATTATCAAATTCCATTTGATAAATCGTTCCTCTAGGAATTACTAAATAATCACCATATTCAAAAGGAATTTTTCCATACATTGTTTTAAGCGTTCCGCTTCCTTCATGTATAAAAATCACTTCATCTGCATCTGCATTTTTAAAGAAATAATCCGTCATAGATTTTTTAGGAGCAGACAAAACAATATGACAATCATTATTTACAAGAACAGCTTTTCTACTCTTGATGTAATCATCCTCTGGTGTAATATCAAAACCTTTTAAACTTCTATGTTTTAATTGTTTATCTGATATTACTTTAGGAATCACAGAGTAAGGCTCTCCTACTTGTTTGATTTGAGTAGGAGCATTTGCATGATATAGTAGAGAATACATATCATCAAATCCAATGGTAGAAAATAATTCTTCATGATACAAAGAACCATCAGGTTTGCGAAATTGTGTATGTCTTTTAGCAGGAATTTTTCCTAGTGTATAATAATGCATAACTCGTGAAATTTATACAAAAATACTTGAAACATCATTGAAAACAAAGGATTTAGAATGATTACTACTATAAAAATATACAAAAAAGCGAGTATTTTTTTAAATCCAAAAATCAATATTTATAATAAAAAAGTCTATTTCTCCGTAGGTTATAGTATAATATCCTTATTTTGAGTTATCTTTTATGTCTAATTGTATAATTTATGTTATTGTCAATAAAAAAAAGGAAGGAAAATATTATTGGAATATTTTTTTGTCTATTTGTGCTACTAGGGTGCCAAACAGAAGAAAAAAGATATGATTATCATATTGAATTGCCTCAACCTTCTGCTCTGATTAAAGAAAGTAATGCTATCCTTTTAAAAGGAGAAAAAACAATTGTCGAATTAGAAAAATATTTTAAAGATCCTTTATTCATTGACTCTGTTGGGATTGTAACAGATAAAATCAAACATACTTTTTATATAGATGAAAAAAAATTAGATTTAACGACTATAGAAACACCTCCTTTCCTGAGTATTATTTCTTTTCGAATTGATAATTATACCTATAATATTCCTATTAAAAGAAGTAATTTGAATACCGCAAAAGAAAATCAATTGAGTTCATTAAAAATAAAATCATCCAAAAAAGGAAAGATAAAAATCGAAGCTCAAAAAAAACCTGAAAAGGTTTTAGCTTTTTGGGATAATTATGCTATTTCTTCAGAGATTAATGGAAGTGATATTATTATTTCTATACCTTCAAATGCACAGGATGTAGAAAAATCTAATATTAAAATATATGCCAATCATAAAGATGGTTTCTTTGAAGATCTTAATATTTC
>JAHDII010000055.1 GCA_020630895.1 Saprospiraceae bacterium | reverse complement strand
TATTTCCAAAATCTCTAAGTCGTCTTTCATAAAAAACTTTTCGTAATAACATCTACGACTTCTTCTTGAAAGTATTTGTAGATTTATCATCAAAACTACAGAAAATAATATGGAAGGAAATTAAAAATAAAACATTTTATCTTTACTAAAGTTCAATTATAATTGTATGAAATATATTATTCTATTTGTTGGTTCATTTATTTTATTTTTTTCTTGCAAGCAAGAATCATCTAAAAATTATGAAGCAGAATTATTATCATTAAAAAAAGAATTACTTGCCTCTAAAAATGAAATTAATGATTTAAAAGAATCCAATAAAAAACCATTAGTTCATGTTGTTTTTTTAAAAGCAAAAGATAATATTTCTGAATTAGAAAAAGACACTTTATTTACGGCTCTTAAAAGTTTAAAAAATCAAATTCCTTATATTATAGATTATCAAGTAGGAATTCCAGCAGATACAGGAGATTCTCGTTTAATTTCAGATTATGATTATGTTTTATATATGGGTTTTAAAGATTTAGATGCTTTACGAAAATATCAAAAGAATAAATTTCATTTAAGTGTACGAGAGCAAATAAAAAAATATTTAGCAAAAGTTCCTGTGGTATATGATTTTTATGAACAATAAACAATAATTTTTTTGAGCATCAGAATTACACCTCTTAAAAAGCGAAAAATATTAATGCAGATGTTGTATACAACATGAGAAAAAAATATTAATGAAACAAATAAAACAAATAGTTAGAGAAATTATTCCAGTAATCATTGGAATTTTGATTGCATTGGTAATCAATAATTGGAATGAAGAAAGAAAGGATAAAAAGTATTTGAATCAAATTTTTTCCTCTATAAAAATGGAATTAGAAGAAAGTAATGCAGATATAGAAAGAGTATTACCTAAGCAAAAAGCACTAATTGATAGTTTAGATGTTTACTTAGATGATGAAACAGTCTCATTAATTGATATAGTAATGATAGCTAATGGAATTCAAAAACCAGAAATAAAAACTAATTCATGGAAAGCAATTGCTAATTCTAAAATTGAATTAATAAAATATAAACAATTATCTGCATTATCTGATATTGAAGAAAGGAAAGAAAATATAAATGTAAGAATAGAAAAAACCACGGATTTCATATTTGAAAACCTTCAAGAAACCGATAAAAGAAAAAAGGAACTTCTCAAGCTGATGACTATAGATGCAATAAACGCAGAAAAGAGATTGTATTCTACGATTGAAGAATTTATTAAAAACTGATTTATCGGGAAAAGGAATTTCCTATGTGGTTAATAAGAGGAAGTTATTCAGGTAATGATTTGAAAACCCACATAGAGAAAGAATATCAGAAATGGAAAAAAATAAAATCCGGTAACTTTAATTCTAAATAAATTAAAACTACGCAAAACTACTACATTTAACAAGTAGTCCTCTAAACTTAAATACAATTGTTTCTGTTATTCAGATTACACATTTTTAGATAAAGAAAAAATCACTTACTTTTGTAGGTATGGTTCAACCATCTAACATATTAGAAAAGCATAATTTGCGAAAAACATCTATTCGCTTAGAAGTTTTAAAAGTCTTTTTATACAAACAAGAAGCCCTTTCTCATTCACAGTTAGAACAAGAGATGAATGAAACAGATCGAGTAACTCTGTATAGGACTTTAAAAAAATTTGAAGAGACAGGTATTATTCATAAAGCAATTGATGGAACAGATGTTGCTCGATATGCTTTATGTCAAGGAACTTGTCAACATCATAATCATGAGGATAATCATGCCCATTTTCATTGTAATAAATGTGGAAAAACACGTTGTTTAGATGAAATTAATATTCCTCATTTACAATTGCCTCAAGGTTTTGAACAAGAGGCTGCTTATCTTATCATTAAAGGAATATGTAAAAAATGCAAAATTTAAAATTATTTTTAGTGGCTTCTTTTTTAATAAGCTTTTTAGCTTGTAATAACAATACTAAAGTGAATAAAGACAAAGGAATCCTTGAAGAGGCATTCAATTATCATACTCAAGCCATGCAATTGGAAAAAGTTTTTATTAAAAATCAATTGCAATTGGTTTCTAGAAGAAATAGTATTCAAGTTCAAGGAAGAGCTTTAACAGATCAAGAATTAAAGTGGTTAGAAGATGAAGGGAAAGTACAATTAGGATATGAAGAATGGCAAAAAAGTATTATTGAAGTTCCTGGTTTTGAACACGACCATGATCATGGAGAACATGGTCATCATCATCACCATCATGCTCCTTCTGTAAATTTAACAGCAGAAGATATGTTAGAAACGCAAAAAGCTCTCTTAGATCGAATAATTGAGTTAAATGATCAAGCAAAAACACTTCTGAAATAAAAATATATTGCTATTTTTTTGACAAATGCAACAAAGTTGCATAAATTTGTATTTGCAACAGAATTGCATATACAATGGAACATAATATCAAAACAACTCGTTTTTTTTCTATTAATAAAGATTTTTTAGGATTTTTAGCTTCAATGCTTTGTGCTGTACATTGTGCTGCACTGCCTTTAATCTTAACTTTTTCTACTTTAAGTGGACTTACTTTTTTGGCAAGTCATACTATAGAATTTGTATTTATAGGCATTAGTGCTATTCTTGCAACATGGTCTTTAATCCCAGCGTATCAATCTCATCATCATAATATAAAACCTTTAGCTATAGTAGCTATTGGATTTATTTTATTGATTGCAAGTCGCTTTTTTCCTCATGGATTTACAGAACATTTTATTACAGCTATTGGTGGTTGTTTTATAGCTGTTGCTCACATTACCAATTGGCGATTAATGAAAAAATGTTGTTAATCTGTTATTGTCCTCCTTGAATTACACTTTTTATTCTTGTAATACCATCTTCAATTCTAGCTGTATTATTAGGATCTTTATTTATGGCTTTGGCTTGTTCAGCATGTATTAAAGCAGTTTGAGGATCTCCTTTTTCTAAATATGCCATTGCCAAGAAAAATTTATATTTTGCTTCAGTAGGCAGCATTTGTGTTAATTGACTAAACTTAGCAATTGCTGTATCATGATCCCCTTTTTGACTGGCACTAATTGCTTCTTGTTCTATTTGTAAGTAACCATCATTTTTTTGAGCTTCTTGAACAATTTTTAAATTATTAACAGCATCAACATTATCTGGATCTAATTTTAAAACCATTTGATAATCTGCGATTGCTTTATCATATTGTTTTAGATAAAAATGCGTATTCCCCCTAATTAAATAAGGTCCTTTATATAAAGGATGAATTTGAATAGCTGCAGTAGAATGTTCCAAAGATTTATTGAGCATTTCTATTTCTCTAGGAGTTCCTTTTGTTCCTTCTAATTGAGAATTATCAGAATTGATACCTCCCATAGAATTTCTCATTTTAGCACTATTGGGATATTTGCTCCAATCTGTTGTAAAAAGCGTATAATTATCTTTCCATACCATAGCACGAGTAATTGTTTTATAAGAAGCTGCTGCAAATACAATGATAAGAATAACCATAGCAGGTTGAAACTGTATATACTCTGTTATTTTTTTACCATTATTCATTTTTTTGCATAATTGATACAATAAAACGGCTGCAATAAAACAAAAACCAATTGAAGGAATAAAGGCAAAACGTTCTGCCATATTTACCCCAATACTTAGAGGAATATTAGATACCAAGAATAATGAAGTTAAGAAAAATGCAACACCATAAGCTATATGATTTCTTTTGAGTACTCCCCAAATTCCAAAACCAATCAATGCAATATAAATTAAAATAGATAAACCTACTTGAGGATCAGAAAATTGCATAATAGGTATCGCTCTTGGATAATAATCATGTGTGAGGGGGTGGGGAAAAATTAATAATTTAATATACAATCCTAAAGTATAAAAAATTGTTGCAAATTTTTCGCCAGTTTCCATATCTACAATTTGAAGCACATTATCTGTTCTATCTGCATATTTCAAAAAGGCATTATTCATTAATTCTGTTGGAGGAGGAGCTTTTTCTTTAGTAAAAGTTTCTAAAACATAAGAACGAATAGCAAAAAATGCAGCAAAAGAAATTATATAAGGAACTGTTTTTGATAAACTTTCTGCAATTGTTTTTCTTTTAAATACAAAAAACGAAATAGCAACAATAGGAATAAAAACTACTGCCATTTCTTTTGCCATAAGGGCTAAGAAAAATAAAATTCCTGCTAATAATTCGTTAGAAATAGATTCTTCTTCTCCTTCATTTCGCAAAGAAAACCACATAGCTGCCAGACTAAAAAATAAAGTCAAAATTTCATCTCTTCCTTTAATATTGGCTACAACTTCTGTATGAATAGGATGTATAGCAAATAATAGTGCTGTAACGAAGGCTACAAAATACATATAGCCTGTATTGTTTCGAGATTGCAACAGTTTCAAGAAAACAATAAAAAGCAAAACGACTGTCAATCCATACCATAAAATACTCATAAGATGATAGGGCATTGGATTATCTCCCCATAATTCATAACCAATAGCAAACATAATCAAAGTTAAAGGGCGATATCGTCCTCCTTCTACTAAATTATCTTTTCCTTCTACTTTGAAAAAGCCTTTAAATGTATCATATTTTAAAATTTTAGGAATACCCTTAATTCCTTCTTTGGTATAATCGTTAGCTGTTAAAACAATAGCATCATCTTGAGTAAAATCATGCCCAACAGTGACGATATATAAGAGTACACTGATTAAAAATAATTTTAAATATAATAGTTTATGATTGGTGAAATATGGAGGAAATTGCTCTCCTTTGGGTTGCGGAGAAATATTTTTTTCTACTATATTTTTTGCTTTACTTTGATTTTGTTTTTTCTTCTTTGCCATGATTTTCTTCAAATTATATCGAAAGATAAAATGATTTTCAGATTCTTCATAAAAATTCAAACAAAGATTAACCTTCTATTTGATTTCTATTAACATGAAAAATAAAAATTGCCCCTTACATTCGTTTTTATGAAAAACATCTCTTTATTAATCATAGGTCTTTTTTTATTTCTTTTATTTTCTTTTTGTCAAGGAGAAAAAGAACAGTTTTTACCTACAATCCATGATCCCATAGAGTATGAATTAGATATATCTAAAGTTAAATATTTTGAACCCTATTCTCATAATATTTTTATTTCTGGCGATTCTATTTTTGTTCAAAAAATACGGATAAAAAATAAAAATAAATTTCCTATTGTAATACAAAAAATGGAATTCTTTCCTTCCTCTCCAAAACCATCCTACTTTTCTCATTCTCTTCATAAAAAACAAAAAATTAAAGCGAATGAAACATTTGAATTTTCCGTTACATTTAAAGTTAATGAATTAAAAAAGACGAGTGATTATTCTACTGGTTTTAAAGTAAGATATGAATATGAAAATCATAAAAATATTAAAAGTTATATAAAATTTAATGTTTTTAAAACTGCTAATATTTTAATTGAAAATAATGGAGAAATAGATTTTGGGATGATTGATGGAACAAAATTATTATCTAAAAAAATTAAAATAAAAAATATGGGTTCTACTAATTTAATAATAGATACTTCTTCTTTATTTTCTTGTATTGATGTTGAAAAATTAAATTTAAAGGGAGGAGAAACAATGTCTGTTATTTGTAATTATAATCCCATTTATGATAGGACAGATTTTGAATATGCTTATAGTATTCCTTTTAAAAATTATTATCAAACCAATAATATTATCATCAAAGGAAAAATAAAAAGAAAAGATAAAATAGAACCATTAATTCAATTTGAAATTGATTCTTTTAATTTTGATACGATAAAACAAAGTGAAGCAAGATTTAATAAAGATTTTGTTTTTACAAATACTTCAGATTATCCAATAATTATTTATCGTGCGTCAACTGGAGATGGTGGCACTTTTGCATCCTTTCCCAAGAAGCCTATTTTTCCTGGAGAAAAAGGAACAATTACTTTTCATGCTTCAATGAAATCAAGGAGAGGAAAATTTTCAAAAAATATTCATGTAAAATATAGAACAGGAACAACTTGTAGTAATGCTTATTTACATTATGTTATAAAAACAAAAGGATATATTTTACCTGAAACTAAATCGGAATAATTTCTAAATCGTTGAATTGTTTTTTTGTATTAGAAATATTTTTAGAAAATCCTAATAAAAAACCGCCGCCACCTGCACCACACAATTTAATTTTAAACTCGCTACTTTTCAATCCTTGTTCCCAATATTTTTTAAATTTTTTAGGAATCATTTCTTGAAAATTAAAATATTGAAAACGAGAAATATCATGTATATAATGAAATAAAGAAACTGCATCTTTTTTTAAGAAAGCTTCTATAGCTACATTAACCGTTGGGATTAATTCTGATTCACATTTTTTTTGGTATTCTATATTTTTATATTTTTCTAAAAATATTTTTACTAAGGGTTCTGTACTTCTAGATTTACCTGTATCGATTAAAAAAAAACCTTCAACATTTTTATATTTTTCTAAAATAGAATACTCTTTTTTTTGTATTAATACAGCTTGATTTAAATAACAAATTAAAGGATCAAAACCAGAACTTGCTCCATGAAAAAAACTTTCCATTTCTGCAAAAATATTTTTAAGAATTAAAGGATTATTTTCTTTTAATTTTGAATCGAAAAAAGAATCATATACTGCTGCACATAAAGCTCCAGAACTTCCTGCACCATATCCTAAAGGAATATTAGATAAAAAATAAATTCCGTCTTTTAATGCTTTTTGAAATAATTGATCTTGATATCCCTTTATTTTTTTTTCTTTTAAATATTGAGCAAATTGAGGTAATTGCATTTGTCGAAGATGGATAGATTCTAAAGCTTTCCAATATTTCCATTCTCCATGAAATTTAGGAAAAGGAATGGCTAAAGCATTAGAATTTTTAATTAAACTATATTCTCCAAATAATAAAATTTTAGAATTATATTTTTTATTTCTATCCATATAAAACGAAGATAATAAAAAACCTCCTATTTATGAATCTCATACATAGGAGGTTTTTAGTCTATTTTTTGAAAAAAATTAGACTAATCCTTGAGCCATCATAGCATCAGCTACTTTTACAAAGCCGCCAATATTTGCTCCTTTTACATAATCCACATGCCCTTTTTTAATAGTACCATATTTTACACAAGTAGCATGGATTTCTTTCATAATATTATTTAATTTTTGATCCACTTCTTCTCTAGTCCATTGATAACGAAGAGAATTTTGACTCATTTCTAAACCAGAAGTTGCTACTCCACCTGCATTAGATGCTTTACCTGGTGCATATAGAATTTTAGCCTCTAAAAATACTTCAACTGCTTCTGGTGTAGAAGGCATATTAGCTCCTTCTGCTACACCAATACAACCATTTTTAACTAACATTTTTGCTTCTTCTTCATTCAACTCATTTTGAGTTGCAGAAGGAAAAGCTAAATCACATTTAATACTCCAAGGGCGTTCTCCTTCGAAATATTCACAACCAAAATGTTCTGCATATTCTTTAATTCTTCCTCTACGATTATTTTTCAAATCCATTACCCAAGCTAATTTTTCAGCAGTGATTCCTTTCTTATCATAAATAAAACCTTTAGAATCTGATAAGGTTACTACTTTAGCTCCTTTTTCAATCAATTTTTCAGCAGTATATTGAGCCACATTCCCTGAACCAGAGATAACACATACTTTTTTATTAAAATCCTTTTTCTTGGTTTTAAGCATTTCTTCCATAAAATATACACAACCATAACCTGTTGCTTCTGGACGAATTAAACTACCTCCAAAATTGTATCCTTTACCTGTTAATACTCCTGTAAATTCATTACGAATTCTTTTGTATTGTCCAAATAAATATCCTACCTCTCTACCTCCTACACCAATATCACCAGCAGGAACATCTAAATCCGCTCCTATATGTCTATTCAATTCCGTCATAAAACTTTGGCAAAAACGCATCACTTCATTATCTGATTTTCCTTTAGGATCAAAATCGGAACCTCCTTTTCCTCCTCCCATTGGTAATGTAGTTAATGAATTTTTAAATACTTGTTCAAAAGCTAAAAATTTAAGTATTCCTAAATTTACTGAAGGATGAAAACGAAGACCTCCTTTATATGGTCCTATTGCAGAATTCATTTGAACTCTAAACCCACGATTGACTTGATAATTGCCTTTATCATCAATCCAAGGAACACGAAACATAATTACGCGTTCTGGTTCTACCATTCTTTCTAGAATTTTAGCATCTTTATATTGTGGATTTTCATGTATAAAATCCCATACAGACATTACAACTTCTTCTACTGCTTGTATAAATTCTTTTTGATATCCATCACGTTTTTTTACATAACGAATGAATGCTTCTGGAGATGCCATATATCTAGCTTTATTAGTAGGCATAATTTTTATATTTAATGATATTTTTAAAATGTATAAGTCTTCACTTACTTTTTCGCTGCAAAGGTAAAGTTATCTTTTATGGCTTAATAATTAATTTCAAAAAATATTTTATCTTCAAAAAGATATTGACATTTAAAATAAAAAAAGATGATAAAAAGAATTGTAAAATTGACTTTTCAGGATGCTCACGTAGATATTTTTTTGGAAGTTTTTAATCAAAACAAGTACAAAATAGCAAATAGTAAAGGTTGTCATTCTGTTGAAATTTTGCAATCTGTTCATCAAAAAAATATTTTTTTCACCTATAGTTTTTGGGATAGCGAAGAAGATTTAAATTCTTATAGACATTCTGAATTATTTAAAACGACTTGGGCAAAAACCAAAATTTTATTTTCTGAAAAGCCAGAAGCTTGGACCGTAAATAGTTTAGATACCATTCATCATGAGTTATAAAAAAATAATTAAAGAATTAGAAATAGTTTTTGAAAAAGAATCTAACAATACTAATGCTTTAAAAATGGAAGCATATATGAAAAATCATTTTTCTTTTTATGGCATTAAATCTCCAGATAGAAAGAAAATATCTGCTCCATTTTTAAAAGAACTCGCATCAAATCATAAAAAAGATTATGTTGATATTTCAAAAATATTATGGAATAAAAAACAAAGAGAATTTCATTATGTTGCTTTAGAATTTTTAAAAAGAACTTACAAAGAATGGGATAAAAAAAGTATTGATTTAATTGAATATTTAATTATTACTGATTCTTGGTGGGATACTGTAGATTTTATTGCAGCACATCTTACGGGGCATTATATGAAAACATTTCCTTCCAATTTTAAATTAATGGAACAATGGAATCAAAATAAAAATATGTGGATTGTTAGAACATCTATTTTATTTCAATTGCGATATAAAGAAAATACCGACTGGAAATTGCTTCAAAAAAATATATTAAACCATGATACTTCAACAGAATTTTTTATTAGAAAAGCGATTGGTTGGGCATTAAGAGAATATAGCAAAACTAATCCGAAGGTTATTATTCCATTTGTAAATGATAATCCTCAGTTATCGGGATTGAGCAAAAGAGAAGCCTTAAAATGGATCAATCATCAATCAAAATAACATTGTCAATCAATCGAACTGCCCCTAAATGAACTGCAGTACAAGCAACTACAATAGAACTATTTTTAATCGTTGTAATGGCTTGTAAAGTAATCCCGTCTGCTATTTCAAAATATTCTACTTTAAATTCAGGAATATCTAATTGTTCTAATGCTTCTTTTTTAATTTGAGCAATAGAATGAGTTTTGATTTTTTCTTTTGCGGCAAATAATGTTTTAGAAATTAAAGGAGCAATCGTTCTTTCTTTTGGAGTGAGTCTCATATTTCTTGAACTCATCGCTAGTCCATCTTTTTCTCTTATAGTTTCTCCCATAACTAGCTGAGTTTTAGATTTGAGTTGTTTTAACAAGGCTCTTACAATAGTAAATTGTTGATAATCTTTTTGTCCCATATACATAGCATCAGGATCAACTATATCTAAAAATCGTTTCAAGACTTGAGCTACTCCAGCAAAATGTCCTGGTCGATGAGCCCCTTCCATTACTGTTTCTAAATCTCCAAAATCAATTTCAAAATTATTATTTTGTTGAGGAGGATACATTTCATCAACAGAAGGATAAAAAACAATATCACATCCCCCTTTTTTTAACATCTCTACATCTTTTTCTAAAGTTCTAGGATATTTTTTTAAATCTTCGGCAACATTAAATTGAGTAGGATTTACAAAAATGCTACATACTGTAATATCCGATTGTTGATTTGATTGTTGAATTAATGAAATATGTCCTTGGTGTAAGGCTCCCATTGTAGGAACAAAACCAATTTTTTTTCCTTCTTTTCTGTATTGTTGTAATCTATTTTGAAGATGTCTAATTGTTTTATAAGTCCGCATTCTCTTTTAATTTTTATAGAAGTAAAAAATTAATTTATAATAATACATCTTTGTTTTTACTTATAAAACGTCCTCCTTTATGTATTCTGCAAGTTAATACAGATACATCATCAGGAAAAGGATTTTCTCCTTTAAACTTTTCTAATTTATTTTGTAATTTATTATTAAAATCATCGGCAGATAAATTACTATTTTCTTTTACAAAAGGGAATAATTGTTCTTCATCAAAATAAACACCTGTTTCATTTTGAATATCCGATAAACCATCTGTATAAGAAATAATTAAAGCATCATCATCTAAAATAAGTTGCCCTACTTCTAAATGAGGAATTTCATCAAAAGCACCTAAAATGGTACAACCCTTATTTAAAGTACTCAGTTCTCCTTGAGTATATAAAATAGGAGCATTATGTCCTGCATTGACATAAATGAGTTCTTGAGTTTCTGTGTTATATTCTGCTATAAAAAAAGTAATAAATTTTTCTCCTTTTGCTGAATTCAAAATGCTTTTATTTAACTCAACAATAAAAGGCTCTGCTTTGATTCTTTTATTAATTAAATATCTTACAGTTGCTTGTATATTAGACATTAAAAGTGCAGCAGCAGCCCCTTTTCCAGAAACATCTGCTATACAAAAAGCAAAACGTGGATCGTCATAATCTATAAAATCAAAATAATCTCCTCCAATAGTACTATGAGGTTGATAAATACTAGCTAATTCGTATCGTTCATTTTGAGGTAAAGAATTGGGAATCAACATTTTTTGCATGGCTCCAGCTAATTCCATTTCTCTTTTAAGTGCTTCCTGTTCTATTTGTTTTTTAAATAATCTTTTGTTCTCAATGGCAACAGCAATAATATTAGTAATTGTTGTGATAAAAGATACTTTATCATACATATCATCATCCTCATCAAAGCCTCCTATAAAAGTATATGCAATAGCAACATCTTTATGTCTTACAGGTACTACAACATTAAATTGACTAATTAAGGGATGTTCCTCTTCTGTTAAATTATGCAGTCTTGTGTAAGTAGATAATTTTTCTTGAATATTAATATCCAACATTTCTTGCTGAATACCAATTGAGGATGCACAACACCATTCTCCTGTTTCTTCTTTAATATATAGAGCCATTTTTTTGATGCCCATTTCCCAACTTAAAAAAGAATTATACATTCCAAAAAGAACATCTGCTGATAAATTATCATTAATGGCTTGAGTAATATTTAATAAACGATTGATCTGAAGTTGCTTCAGAGTTAAATCTCGTTCTAATAATTCAAAATTGGTAAGATTCTTTTTTATTTCTGAAAAATCATCCATTGGCTGTATTACAAATTGGCTTTAAATTTACGGTTTAAACATAATCATTTTTTTTGTATTTGTGGTTAAATCATATTTAATATTTTATAATTATTTTGATGTTACATCTAAAGCATCTCTAAGTCCATTTCCTAATAAGTTAAAAGATAAGACTAAAAACATGACAGATAATGCTGGTATTAATGCAAGAAATGGTTTTTTATCTGCATAACCATAATTTTCATTGAGCATCGTTCCCCAAGAAGGGGTAGGAGGCTGTACTCCAAATCCTAAATAACTTAATCCTGCTTCTAAAAGAATGGCTGTAGCAAAATTGGCGGCTGCAATAACCATTACTGGTCCTAGAACATTAGGTAATATATGTTTAAATAATATTCTAAAAGAATTCATTCCAAAGGCATGTGCTGCTTCAACAAATTGCATTTGTTTAATGGCTAAAACTTGTCCTCTAACAATTCGTGCTACATCTACCCACATTGTTAATCCCACTGCTAGAAAAATAATACCAATTCCTCTTCCAAAAGCTAAAACAATAGCAAACACTAATAATAATGTAGGAATAGACCAAACTGTATTGACCAAAAACATAATTAAATCATCCAATTTTCCTCCATAATAACCTGCAATAGCACCTAATGTTACACCTATAGATAAAGAAATAAATACAGCAATAAATCCTACCAATAAAGATATTCTTGCTCCTAAAACTAACCGGCTTAAAATATCTCTTCCAAAATTATCCGTTCCTAAAAAATATTTTTTTGTGATAATGTGTGTTTGTTCATCAAAATTAGGATATGGAAAATATAATACATCTCCACCATAAGCCACTACATGTACTGTATCATTATTAAAATGATAGTTTTCTATAGGGATGGATTTAAATTGTGTTGGTTGCCCAAAAAACATTTTGGAAACAATATTTTTTTTTGAAATATCTAGATCATTTTCGACTTGCAACACTTGAACTGAAAATCCAGGATTTTTTAATGCGATTCTAAGCATTTGATTATCACATTGAGGTGTTTTATCTGGAACAATTAGATATCCCAAGAAGGCAATTATAAGAATAAAAAGAATCCAGCCCATACCGAATATAGCAGGTTTATTCTTTTTTAATCTTAACCAAGCTTTGTATGTAGGACTATAACTCAATGCTTCATTTAGTATTTTGTTGCTAAGATATTAATTAAATAAAAAACCTCCTGTGGTTTTTGAGTTTTAAATATCTCAATTTTACACAGGAGGTTTATATCAATTATCATAAATTATCAAGTAGGATAATTTATTTTATATAGATCATCTATAATTACTCAATTACTCTTTCTACTAAAACAGAAACTTCATTATTTAATACTTCTATAAAACCTTTAGAAATTGTAAATTCAGTTGCATTATTAGATTCATCTAAAATTCTAACTTTTCCTTGAGCTAAAGAAGAAACAACAGGAGCATGATTTTTTAATACTTCAAATTCTCCTCCAGTACCTGGTACTTTAATAGATTTAATAGATCCTTTATAGACTTCTTTATCTGGTGTTAATACAACTACATTCATTATATTCAAATTAAATAGTTAATTAAGCTTCTGCTAATATTTTTTTACCTTTTGCAATTGCATCTTCAATTGTACCTACCAAGTTGAAGGCTGCTTCAGGATATTCATCGACTTCTCCATCCATAATCATATTAAATCCACGGATAGCATCTTGAATATCTACTAAAACTCCTTGAAGACCTGTAAATTGTTCTGCTACAAAGAAAGGTTGTGATAAGAAACGTTGTACACGTCTTGCACGACTTACAACTAATTTATCTTCATCACTTAATTCCTCCATACCTAAGATAGCAATGATATCTTGTAATTCTTTATAACGCTGAAGAATATTAATAACTCTTTGAGCTGTAGCATAATGTTCTTCTCCTACAATATCTTCAGTTAAAATACGAGATTTAGAATCTAAAGGATCTACCGCAGGATAAATACCTAAAGAAGCTAATTTACGACTTAATACTGTTGTTGCATCTAAGTGAGCAAATGTTGTTGCAGGAGCAGGGTCTGTTAAATCATCCGCAGGTACATATACTGCTTGTACAGATGTAATAGAACCTCTTTTTGTAGAAGTAATACGTTCTTGCATTAATCCCATTTCTGTAGCAAGTGTTGGTTGGTAACCTACCGCAGAAGGCATACGACCTAATAAGGCTGATACCTCAGAACCTGCTTGTGTAAAACGGAAAATATTATCTACGAAGAATAAAATATCGCGACCATCATTAGGATCATCTAAATTTCCATCACGGTAATATTCTGCAATTGTTAATCCTGATAAAGCCACTCGAGCACGTGCTCCTGGAGGCTCATTCATTTGACCAAATACTAA
Organism: Saprospiraceae bacterium; assembly: GCA_020630895.1. Classification (GTDB taxonomy): domain Bacteria; phylum Bacteroidota; class Bacteroidia; order Chitinophagales; family Saprospiraceae; genus JAHDCE01. The sequence goes on along the minus strand of JAHDII010000055.1, from coordinate 902 downwards.
AGTTGCTTGTGATTCAGCTAAAGCTTTTTTATCTACTTTTGATAAATCCCAACCTCCTTCTTCCATAGAGTGCATAAATTCTTCTCCGTATTTGATAACATTAGATTCTAACATTTCACGAAGAAGGTCATTTCCTTCACGAGTACGCTCACCTACACCTGCAAATACAGAAATACCTTCATATTTTTTTGCAATATTATTGATAAGCTCCATAATTAATACAGTCTTACCTACACCTGCACCACCAAATAATCCAATTTTACCTCCTTTTGCATAAGGTCCAATTAAATCGATTACTTTAATACCGGTGAATAATACTTCTGTTTCTGTAGAAAGTTCTTCGAAACGAGGAGGTTTACGGTGAATAGGTGCAACATTATCGTCCTTTTCAATTCCTCCAATACCATCAATTGCTTCACCTACTACATTAAATAAACGACCTCTAATTCTGTCTCCTACAGGCATTGAAATAGGTTTTCCTGTATCAACAACTTCCATACCTCTAGTTAAACCATCTGTAGCGTCCATTGAAATAGTACGTACACTGTCTTCACCTAGGTGACGTTGACATTCTAAAACTAAAACTTCGCCATTAGGTTTTTTAATTTCTAATGCATTGAGTATATCAGGTAAATTAGAGTCTGGGAAACTCACATCAACAACTGCCCCAATGATTTGCTTAACTTGTCCTACGTTAGCCATATTTAATAAGTGATGTTATTATGAAATAATAATCCTTTCTGAATTTTGGTGCAAAAATAAGTCTTAATTTGAAGAAAACCAACCTTTATTTAGTATATAAATTAAGTATTTGAAAAAATAAATATCACTTAAAAAATATAACTATATATAAAATTTTGTATTTACAGAACAAAACCAATTTTTATTTTATTTCAACACTG
>JAHDII010000054.1 GCA_020630895.1 Saprospiraceae bacterium | reverse complement strand
ACTCCTTCAGGGATATGAGTCTAAAGAATCCATATTAACATGATTTAAATTTATTTTACCTGTAGCATCATATAATTTTGTAGAATATTCAATATTTGTATTTTAAATCCATTCAATGTAAATCATATCTTTTGAAGGATTAGGAAATATTTTTACAGATGAATTTCCTATTTCATGAGTAGAAGTCTCTCCGTCTATTTCAAAATCATGTGTATTAATATCAAAATAAATATTATCAATAGCTTCAACTTTTATTCTTGCTGTTGTAGTTGCTATATTAGGAATCGTTACAATTGCAGTTCCTGTATTGGGAGTACTATTTAATAATTCAAAAGGATAAGTAAAACCTCCATCTATAGAAAGACTAATTCGTACATTTTGAGTATTAATTGGAGCTTGATCCGTTCCATTCACTGCCCAAGTTACAGTTTGGCTACTTCCTCCAATATATGAAATTCCATTTGTATTTTGACTCGTGACGATAAAAGGACCAGCATCTGCAACAGTAATTCTTATATCATCCGAATTTGTTCCACTTGCATTTATGATATTACCACTATAAGTAATTTTATGATTATCATTTACTGTTAATCTAATATCCATAATTCGAGCTTGAGAAGGTAATTGTTCTTGTGAATTAGAATTATTATTCGCAATAACATCATTGATATTAGGAAACGTTCTTGAAGATTCAGTGCTAGGAAGCAAACGCATAAATATAGCTCCTTGAGAATCATCATTTACAGGAATAGTTTGAGGAGTACCTAAACTCATATTATCCCACACATAGGTCAATTCATCATTCGCATCAATGTCATTAGCAATACCTGTTAGTGTAAAAGGTGTACTTATAGGAATGGTTACATCAGAACCTGCATCAACAGTAGGAATATTATTATTAGTAGGAATTTTAGTTCCTAAATCAGGAATATTATTCAATAAGAAAGAAGCTAGTTCGTGATAAGAAACAGCATGAGCATGGCTTTGTGCATTTCCTCCCTGAATCGTCCAAGCACCATTTTCAGTTTCATAATTGCTATTTCCAGGATGATTAATTGTATGTGATTGTGAAAATTGATGCCCAATTTCATGTCGAGTAACAGGAATATCTAATCCACCAGATAGTCCTGATTTTAAACCACCAGCACAACCACCACCAAAAGGACTTCCAGCAATTACATGACTTAAATCATAATTTCCATTTCCTATAATACCATCAATAACACTTGCTTGATCATTTAGAATAAGATTTGCATTGGTACATCCTCCAGAACCATTAGGAAGTGTAGCCCAAGGATCTGTAGAAGGATTAGAAAAAATTAATACATCATTATTAGGAATCAGTTCAAATCGAACACAATATTCTCTTCCATAAATATCATTGATTTCTTCAAGCCAAGTATCTATTAGTGCAGAAGTATTGGAAACGCCTCCGTTTTGTTGAGTAAATTCTCCGTTTGTAGATACTGCAATTTTTAAAACTCTTAAATATTCACCTCTAGGGATGTTTGTTCCAAAAAAGGAAGAAGCACAATATGGGTTGGTTGTATTTAAATTTTCTGGATATAAATTATATAATTTAGGAGATCCATCAACATTATTATTATCATCATAAATAGCATCAGTTGTAAATTCAAAACCAAACAAATTAGCTACTTGATTCATAGGATATTGATTGAGATTATTAGGCCAACTCCAACCTAATCCAGCAATCAATACTGAACCGCCATTAGCAACAAAAGATTCTATTGCAGATAATTCAGAAGCTAAATAAGCTTGATTACCATTCCAATCATTTCCTAAAATTAATATATCCGTATTGGATAAGGACGCACTTGTAATATCACTATTCGTCGATGTAAATGAGAAATTATCTGCAATTAAAGTATTTTGAAAAGTGCTAGTATTGGCATTGGTAATCCAACCATTTTTAAAGGTTACGTTTTTATTTCCTGAATTGAGCCAATTCATAGCTTGAACTAAAAAGGTCAAGTTATCATATTCATTAATATTATTATTAGTAAAAATACCTTCATGAGCAACTGCTATAACTTTTCCATTTTGATATTCTGTAGCCACTGAATAATGTAGAATAGGAATATTACAAGGACTGCTAGAAATTATAGGAGTCACATTTCCATTGTTAGGCGATAAATGTCCAGGAAGGGCTCCAGGAATAAAAATAGTATCTACATCGACAAATATATCTTCTAAATTTTGAGCAGTAGCATAACTACTCAAAAAAAGAAATAAAGCTAGTGTAATTTTTATTTTATGCATGATCTTTTATTTATTTTCTCTAGGATTAGTATAAATATTAAAGATAGGAATATCAACAGAAAAAGTAGCTCCTAATCGAAAGCCTTGTGCATTAATTGTTTCCTGTGTTCCAACTTCAATTTTTCGTAAATTAGGACCAAATTGCCCTCCAATTCCTAAGGATAATGGTAAATCATTTCCTAGATGGTACATGAAATAAAAACCAGGTGCAACAATATTTTTAAATTTTAATTCTGGTAATAATTCTGCTTGTGCATCTTTAAATCTAAAAGCAGTTAATGCACCAATATCAATCAAAGAAGCAAAAAATCCTACTGCTCTATTTTTTGGTGTTCCCCAACTTAAAGAAACACCCACTGGTGCAGAAAAAGCAATGGTTCCTTTTGCTGATAAACTGGACCAATCATTATCTGAGCTTAAAAATTCTATTCCTCCAGCAGCACCAACATAAGCACTTAATGAAGCATTAAAATGAGCATATTTCTTTATAGAAGAACTTCCGGGAGGAAGAGCAAAAGCTTCAATAGTTTCGGCTACTTCATCAGAATTTTTGGCTTTAGCTACTGAAGCCATAAAAGAACCATATTTTACTAAAAATGGTTTTACTTTATTTTCTTCACTGATATATAAATTAATAAAATTAACTAATTCTAAAACTGCTAAGCCATATTCTCCTTTTAAAATAGAAACACCCATATCACTAGCATCTTGTGCTGTTTTTAAATATTTTTTGGCTTGGAGAATATCTTCAGAATCCATTACATCAAATGCTTCAATTTTATCAATTCCGGAATAAATTAAATCAAAAGTTCTAGAAACATATTTAGAATAAAAAAGATGTTTTTCTTGAGTATTAAAATCATCTTTTATTTCTGTAATACTACTATTAATTTTTTCTTGTAACCCTTCTAATAATTTTAAATAACGGTGTGTCTCTGATATTAATCCTAATAATAGCTGAGTATATTTTTCTATTTCCGCTTCAGTAATAATTTTTTCTAATGTATTTCCATTTCCAAAATCAACATCTTTTATTCTTTGATATAATAAACCTAAAAAAACAGTTCTTAATTTTTTATTTTCTTTAATATGAATAAATTTATCTGTATCAATCCAATTTTTTTTATATTCCTTAGATCTTAATGAAGCAGCAACTTGTTCAATGAATTGAATAGCTGCATGAAATTTTTGAATATATTTTTTGACCTCATCTGGTAAATTTTCATCAGTTAAAAATTGAGCATCTTTAGCTAAAAACATTAATATATTAGTTGCATTTTCACCATTTTGAACTAAACTAGATAAATGAAAAATATCTGATAAAATACTTTTAACATAAGCATTTTTCCCATCAAATAAAGAAAAAATTTCTTCCGATTTTAACCATTTTTCTGCATTATATGTCAAGGAAGTTAAATCATCAATAAATGCAGAACGAAGCGTTTCCATATAAGCATTAAATTGATAAATATCTGTACCAATGAGTGTTAAAGAACCATAAGTTTGTGGAAAAAGAAGATCTAATCGAGTACTATCTTCTTGCATTTTTTTCTGAAACTTTTTGAAAAAAGCTTCATTCAATTCTTGCTTGGTTCGCTTGACTAAAAATTTTGCTAATCCATCTGCAAATGATGTAACAGAAAGAGGACTACTTGAAGCAACGGTATTCGCTGCTAAGCCAATTGTATTACTTACACTTTGTGGTATTTTACTATGAGTGCTATTATGTACTTTAAAAAAAGGATTTTTAGAATACGTTCTCATCAATGCTGGAATATTTTCGGTATCTTCCGTAGAATATTTAGATAATATTTGAATGACTTTTTCTAAACTTTCAACATCTCCTCTTTCAATTTTATCTAAAGAAATAATTCTTATTCCATCTGCATTTTCATAATATTTTGCTAGTTCGAGAGCATCGTTATAAATTTGTGATTGACTGAATGGAAGAAACAAAAAAGAAAAAATTAGGATCAATAAATTTTTCATTTTATTTTGGTTTTAATTTATACAATAATTGGTTCGATTTTTAAAAATCCATTTTTTGAAGTATCATAATTGTGTTGAGAAAAACAAATCAAATCATTTACTTTGGATTGTATTTCTTTTTTAGAAAATCTAAATCTTGGACTTTGTTTTTCTTCTCTTTCTGCGGCTAAAATTAATCCTGCCATTCCTGCTGCAATTGGTGTTGCATAACTGCAAGAACATAATTCTGAAAAATACGAATTACTACTTGCTTTATCTACTAATAACATTTTTTTTCTAGGAAAAACATAATGAATACTTGAAACAATATCTTCTGAAGCAGGCATAGTCGATGTAATTAAAAATTCTTCTAATGCACCTACTCGAATTAATTCGTCCCAAGAAGAAGGAAAAGGAATAAAATCGGAATTTGCTAATCCCGTTACTGAATCAGTAAAAGCACTATTTAAAGTAGAGAAGAATGAAATATTTTTTTCTTTTATTTTTTGTCGTAAAAAAGTAAAGTGTTCTTGAATTTCATTGGTGGTTGCGGAAATAAAATCCATGCTAGAAGAAATAATATCTACATCTAATAATACGGCTAAAGATAATACTCTTGCTAAAGCTTTTGGACTTGCAATTTTAATTTTAAATAAATGAAATTCTGCATGGGGAATAATTCCTTGATATCCTAATGAATTATCAATACCTGCTAAAATTCCTAAGCAATTATTACCATGAGAATTTAGGCTAGATACTTTATCTGTTCCTGTAATATTTAATGTATTTGTTGTTAAAAAATCAATAGGAATATCATTACTTGAATGAGTAGCACTATTTTTTATTTCTTGAATTAATTTATCTAAATCATAAGTGTTAATATCAGAAATATCATACTTATGTGCTGTTAAAGAAATATGATGTAAAGCTTTGTGCGATAAATTAAATCCAACATCAATAATTCCTATTTTTATTTTTTTTGTAGGAGCACTTAATAATTTATTTTTATGAGTATCCTTTATAAAAATTTGATTGGAATAATTATGAATAGTACCATCAGTAATTGGATCTAATTGTGAGTCGTTGAGGTCTTCTAAATTTTTTGTAGCACCATCCCAATACCACCAACCATTTTTATCTTGATGCCATAGCTTACTTTTTACTTTAAATTTTTTAGCTTCTCCTTGATCATTAATTAAAGTAAGTTCTTTTTCAAATTCAAAACCTTCTTTACTATTTTTAATGGGAATTTCTGTTCCTGTTCTAATAATACCAATAGAATTAGGCATTTTTTCATCATCTTTTTTAGGAAAAATTTCATAAAAAGAGCTTGGGTGGAGTATGGTAATTTTATTGGCCACGTTATCTTATTTTTGTGAAAAATACAGGAAAATAAACTTCTAGAAGTTTAATCGTAATAAAGTCTGATGTTTATTTATTTAAAAATAGTTTTTTTTTGTACAAAAAAAAACTCTTACAGAAATTAATTCTATAAGAGTTAAAAATATTCTAAATATATTATATTTATTCAGATGGCGTAGGACGTTTTCTTCTTTTTGTAGTGAAAATATCTTTGATATCTTTTTCCTTCATCATTTTTAATTCTTTAAATGTTGATGTAGTAAACTTTTTTACTCCTTGATAATCTCCGCCTCGTTTATCTGTATATCTTTTTAATAATCGTTTGATATATTTAAGGTATAAATCCTTAATAGATTGTTTGAATTGTTCGTTGCCAAAAATATGAATATAAGAAGCAAAAACTTTGTGCATATCAAACCAAGTAGAATAATCTGTTTCTTCTAAATTATTCATGAGTGTTCTGATATATACTAGGATAGATTGACGAATTGCTTCATTATTGACAGAAAGTCCTTCATGAGATTCATGATATCTTTTTACAATTGCCATAACTTCTTCATGAATATATCCTTTATTATGAACGGTATCTAATGTTTCATAAAGAAATTTAATATCATCTTCAATATCAATGTCTAATAAATCAAGAAAACGTTTATCTGCTTCAACATTTAAAACAGGTTTTTTTCTTTGATGTAAATCAATCAAAAAATCAAAATATTGTTCATTAAAAAGAGGATTATTTTTTCTTTGATCATTCAATACATTTCCTAAAGCATTTTTATAATCATCGTTCAATTCAAAGAAGTTTAAGAATAATCCTAATAAATAAGTATGTTCAGGAGATCCCGTTAAATCTTTGTTCATCAATATAGTTGCAAAAGGATGATAAAGTGTTACATTATTAGTTTGATTATCGATTCGATACATTAAAAAATCTCTTAAACTACCAAACATAATTTTTTGTTCAGCCATTGTTTTAGGAAATTCGGTAGAAAGATAGTTATATCCTCTAAATTGACGTTGATATCGAACATAAGCAGATTTGCGATTCAATATATCTCTATAATCAGAAACTTTTTGATTTTGAAGCCACCATTTTACTCTTTTATTATTGATATTTTTAAGAATATTAGTAATCCAAATATCGCTACTTAAAGAAAATCCTACTTGAATGGATTGACCAATTCTATTTTTTAAAATATCAAAATTAGGAGAATTACAGATGAATAGTAAAATATCTCTAAAATGATTTTGTGGTTGAACATATTTATAATTGCTGTCTAGCTGACCTCTCAAAATAGTAAAACCTAAAGCTTTGGGCAAATATAAACCTGCATAATCTTCATTCAAAAGTTCCTGTTCTAGAGCCATTAGTTGAAGAGGCTCTGCTTCTGCAACAGCGTTATAAAGTTCTTCAATTGCAGGTTCAAATGTTTCTTGAAGAACTTTGTATTCTTCACTCTCTTCAGTATCTAAAAAGGCAGAAAATTGTTCAGATGCTTGAATAGCTTCACCTATTTTTTTAAGATGTTCTCTATATGCTTCATTTAATTCAGCCATGGTATCTTATATTTTTAATGAATAGTCCATAGTTGAAACCCTTGTCCTCTTTTTATAAAGAGTCGGCAAATGCCGAAAGTGGTATCCAACTATGGACTATAATAATTTTATAAAGTAGTGCAAATGTACTCTATAATTTGTAAAATTACAATCTTTTTAGCTTTTTTGTCATTAAAATTATAATCAATGAAGCCATTAGCAGAGAGAATGAGACCTACAGATTTGGATCATTATGTAGGGCAAAAACATTTAGTAGGAGAAGGAGCTATTTTAAGAAAAGCTATTGCATCTGGAAATGTTCCATCTATGATTTTTTGGGGGCCTCCAGGGGTTGGAAAAACGACATTAGCTCAAATTATGTCGCATCAGTTAAAAAGAGTTTTTTATACTTTGAGTGCGGTACATTCAGGGGTAAAAGATGTTCGAGAAATGATAAAAAAAGCAGAGAGCAATCGTTTTTTTGATCAAAAGATGCCCATTCTTTTTATTGATGAAATTCATCGCTTTTCAAAATCACAACAAGATTCATTATTAGGAGCAGTAGAAAAAGGAACGGTAACTTTAGTTGGAGCAACAACAGAAAATCCATCTTTTGAAGTTATTTCTGCTTTGTTATCTCGTTGCCAAGTGTATGTATTAAAACATTTAGAAGAGAATGATTTATTAGAATTATTAGATCAAGCTATTTCAGAAGATGAATATTTAAAAGCAAAAAATATTGAATTAAAAGAAACAGATGCACTGATTCGTTTTTCTGGTGGTGATGCAAGAAAATTATTAAATATTTTAGAAATAGTGGTTCATTCTTTTTCTAAGGATGAAAAAATAATTATTGAAAATAAAAATGTAGTCAATATTCTTCAAGATAATATTTTGATGTATGATAAAGGAGGTGAACAACATTATGATATGATTTCTGCTTTTATCAAATCAGTGAGAGGGAGTGATCCTAATGCTGCGGTGTATTATTTAGCACGAATGTTAGAAGGGGGCGAAGATGTAAAATTTATTGCAAGACGTTTAATTATTTTAGCTTCTGAAGATATTGGTTTGGCAAATCCTAATGCATTATTATTAGCTCAATCTACTTTTGATTCCGTAAATATTATAGGTTTACCTGAGGCTCGAATTATTTTATCTCAGTGTACCATTTATTTAGCGACATCTCCTAAAAGTAATGCTTCATATATGGCGATTAATAAAGCACAACAATTAGTAAAACAAACAGGAAATTTGCCCGTACCTCTTCAGATTAGAAATGCTCCTACTCAATTGATGAAATCTTTAAATTATGGCAAAAATTATAAATATTCTCATGATTTTTCTGGCAATTTTGTGCAACAAGAATTTATGCCAGAAAAAATTTCTAAAAATAAATTGTATGAGCCTGGAAATAATCCTTCTGAAAATAAAATTAAAGAACGATTAAAAAAATGGTGGAATAATTGGTATAAATATTAATGGAATTATCATGAAGAAAAAATTATATCTCTATTCCTTTATTTATTTATGGCTTCCATATATTATATCCTTTTTTTTTATTTATGTACATTCATCTAAATTTTTAAATAATTATCATCTTATACCCGAATTATCTAGCACTAATTTAATCATAATAACATTTATTTTTTTTGGATTATTTTCAGGAATGATTTTAAAATTATTGTGGAAAAATCATAATATTACTAAGAGGCATAAAAAAATTATTACTACAATATTTATCATTTATCCAATCATTATATTTAGTTTTTTTTTCCTATTAAATGGTCTTGTTCTCATACAGGAGAAATATGAATATCAAGTGTATGAAAAAATTCCTCAATCTAATGATTATATATATATTTATAATGTAAAAATGAATGACCAATTAGGTTATCTCTTCTCTACAGATGAAACTATAATTTATAGAAGGAAACCCTATTCTATTTTTATGAAAAAAGAAAAATATAGTTCTTGTAAATTTATAGGGATAAAACCAACAGAATATTCAGTACTGATTTATTTTTCAAAATTAGATCATAGTAATATCGAAAATTGTAGAAGTATAGAAATTGAATAATATTAATTTATAATTTGCGTAAAATCTTTTCCATTTTACGTCCTCTAGCTAATTCATCAAATGTCATTTCTGCAATTCTTTCATCATGCCCCTTTCATATCTTTTAATTTTGTCTATAACATGGCTTAAATATACAAAAAAATAAGGGGATGATTAAAAATCATCCCCTTATTAAAAAAGAAAAAAATGTATTAAAACATTTCTGTTCCTGCAAAATGGAAATTACCTTCAATCATTGCATTTTCATCTGAATCTGCACCATGAACAGCATTTTCTCCAATACTAGTTGCATACTTTGCACGGATAGTTCCTTCCGCTGCTTCAGCAGGATTTGTAGCACCAATTAAAGTACGAAAATCTGCTACTGCATTATCTTTTTCTAAAATTGCAGCTACGATAGGTCCTGAAGACATAAATTCTACTAATTCTCCATAAAAAGGACGTTCTTTATGAACTGCATAAAATTCTCCTGCTTTTTCAGCAGATAATTTAGTATATTTCATTGCTACAATGCGGAATCCTCCAGCATTCATTTGAGCTAAAATTGCACCGATGTGTCCATTTCTTACCGCATCAGGTTTAATCATTGTGAAAGTTCTGTTACCAGCCATTTCTATAATTTTTATTTAAGAGATTTCTAAATTCGCTGCAAATGTAAGGAAACACTTTGAAAAGAATCACATTTTATGACAAAACATTACTTTCTTTTCCAAACCAAAGCGAACAAAGATAAATTCCAAGTACACCAATGGCAATTAAAGAAACTACTAAAATGATAAAATGAGAAATCACAATTGTTCCTGCAATAATTTCTTTACTGGCTAACGCTACATTTAAAACAGGGACTAGAGCTGTAGCAAAAGTAAGTTTTATTCCAGGTAAAATTCCTATAATTAAAGGTAATAAAACTACAAATTGAGCAGGAACAACTAAACTTTGAGCTTCTTTAAATGATTTAGCATAAATCGATAATCCAATAAGTATAGAGGCTAAAAATACAGATAATGGAATCAACATTAAAACAATCATTATCGCTGATGTTGGATTTAAAATTCCTGTTACAACACTTCCTAATCCTGGAGGTAAAGCATCACCCATAAATGTAGATAAATAAATGCCTAATAAAGCTAAAGAACCCGATAAAACACCAGCTAATGCTACAACTAACATTTTTCCAAATAATAATTGAAACCGGCTAATGGGTGTAGATAAAATGGTTTCCATTGTTCCTCTTTCTTTTTCTCCTGCAAATAAATCTATCGCAGGATACATACATCCAAAAAAGCAAAATAAAACAAACAGATATGGTAAAAAACCTCCCGCTAATTTTCCTATAGATTCTTCTTTAGTGAATACATCTTTATTATTAATTTTTAATGGCTCAATAGCTTCTGGTGTAACTCCTAATTGATGAAGTTTTTCATTAATAATTTTAGTTTTATAAACTTTTATATATTGATCAATTCTTGCTTTAATTCCTAAGGATGTAGAATTATAGTGTAAATCAATTTGAGCAGATTTATTCTGAGCAATAGTAGAATCAAAATCAGGACTGATAACAATAGCCATATCTAAACTATCGTCTTTTATTAATTGATTAAAATCCTCTGGATTGATATTTTTAACAAAAGTTATTTTTTTATCTTGTTCTATACTTTGAATTAAATCGTTTCCATTATTATTACTTATAAGAGCAATTTTTAATTCTTTTTCTTGAGCTTTTTTACTTTGTGATGAAGAAAAATTTCCTACTAAAGCTAATAATAAAGGAATCATAAACGTAGGTAAAACAACCATAGTCATTATGGTTCTTTTATCTCTTAAAACGTCTAAAAGTTCTTTTTTAAATACTGTTAGAATTTTCATTTTTTTTTATTTATAAAATTCAAATTGTAGAATTTGAATATCTTTTTAGGAATAGAATATTGATTTAAGAAGTGGGAAGTGCTGTTCCAGATTTTACAATTTTAATAAATTCTCCAGTAAGAGAATTTTCTGTCATATTATTTCTAAAATCATTCATTGTGCCACTATATAATAATTTTCCTTTATTAATAATTGCTAAATCATCACATAATAAATCTACTTCCGTCATGATATGAGTAGAAAAAATAACAGTTTTTCCTTCCTCTTTACAATCCTTAATGAGTTGAATAATATTTTCCGCTGTAATGACATCTAAACCAGAAGTAGGTTCATCAAAAACAACTACTGGAGGATTATGAATAATGGTTCTTACAATAGAAACTTTTTGCTTCATTCCTGTAGATAGTTTTCCTAAGCGTTTATGAGCAAAATCATTCATATCCAACATTTCAAAATACTTTTCTTTTCGCTCTTTAAAATCTTTAGGAGCTACATCATATAAATCAGCAAAATATTGAATAATTTCATTGGGCGTTAAGCGTTCATACAATTTTGTACTTCCTGTTAAAAAGCCTATATTTTTTCTAACTTCTTTAGGATGAGTACTAACACTATGACCTGCAACAATAGCATCACCACTACTAGGACGAATTAATGTTGAAATCATACGAAGTGTAGTTGTCTTTCCGGCTCCATTAGGGCCTAAAAGAGAAAAAACACGACCTGCTTGACAAGAAAAACTAATATTATCCACTGCTTTGATTGAAGATTCAGTTTGCCCTAGTTCGTTTTTTTGTTTTTTGCTCAACTGAAATTCTTTCGTTAGATTTGTTATTTCTATCATAATTCATAAAATATTGAATGTTTTCAAATTTGATAGTACAAATTAATTACTTATAGTATCATTATTATGAATTATTTCGATAAACATGAGTTTATAATAGACGATAAAACATAAAGTTGATTGTATGACTTCTTTAAATATTTTCAATAAGAAATTAGAAGCTCATGATTTCTTTGTATTTTTGTTTCATATTTGTTTTTTTTGGTATTTGACCTAAAACATACATCATACACATTTATGGAAAATATAAAAGAATTACATTCATTATTACAGCAGCCTAAAAATATAGTGATCCTTTCTCATCGAAATCCAGATGGAGATGCTATAGGTTCTTCCTTAGGATTATATTGGTTTTTAAAAGAATATCATCATCATATACAAGTTATTTTTCCTTCGGATTATCCTACTTTTGTTGCTTGGATGCCTGATGCTAATAAAATTATGATTTGTGATACTGAAAAAGAAAAATCTTTCGAAAAAATATTATCTGCAGATATTATTTTTTGTTTAGATTTTAATGCTTTAGATCGAATTGATCCTATGGAGGACGTGATGAAAAAAACTACAGCCAAAATTGTAATGATAGATCATCATATGTTTCCAGAAAATTTTTCAGAATTTACCTTATCTAAAACAGATAGAAGTTCTACATGTGAATTGATTTATGAATTTATTGATTTATTACATGAAACAGAAAAAATAAATCAGAAAATTGCAGATTGTTTATATGCTGGAATGATTACAGATACCGGGTCTTTTAAATATAATGTTTTTCCTAGTACGATGAGAGTCGCTGGAGCTTTATTAGAAGCAGGGGCTAATAATGATTTTATCCAAGAAGAAATTTTTAATAGTTTAGGAGAAAAAGAATTAAGATTATTAGGACATTGCCTTTATAATAGAATGGAAATTCATGAAGAATTAGAAACAGGTATTATTTATTTAACGAAAGAAGATTTTGAAACATTTGATATTCAAAGAGGAGATACGGAAGGGATTGTAAATTATATTTTAAAATTAAAAAATGTTAGAGTTGCTGCTTTTATTAAAGAACAGCCAACTATTATAAAATTATCTATGCGTTCTAAAGGTGATTTTTCTGTTCAAGAAATTGCTACAAAATATTTTAAGGGAGGTGGTCATAAAAATGCTTCTGGCGGATATTTTTATGGAAATATAGAAAATTGTATTGATCGTTTTAAACGCTCAGTTAAAAATCAATTAGCACTAGAAAAATAATAAATAATGAGAAATCTTTTATTTGTATTATTTGTAATTCTTTTTTTTTCGTGTACAGAAAATCGTCCTACGATTATTAGTGGACATCCTTATACTCATGTCATTCAAAATAAAACATATACTCCTCAAAAAGGAGATTTAATTTGGTATCATATTACATATAGAAAAGATAATGAAATTATTTCTTCTTCTTATCAAGAGGGAGAATTAAAAAGGTTTAGAATTCCCGAAACGGATCCTGCTAATGATAAATTTGATCGAGTGTCTCCTATAACAGAAGCTTTATTATTAATGTCAGAAGGAGATAGCATGATGTTAGAATTAAAAGTAGATTTGTTAGAACAAATGCCTGTTGATGCAAAAAAGGGAGAATCTAAATTTTTTGGATTAAAAATGGTAGAGATTAAAAGTGCTCAAAAAATTAAAGAAGAAGAGGATAAAGTTGTTGAAGAAGGAAAAGAACAAACTGCACTTTTAATTAAAAGGATGAGTTCATTTAAAAAGAATAATAATCAAAAATTACAAAACCTAAAATCAGGAATTATTCAATATGAGTGGAATAAAAAAGGTGAAGGAGAAGCAATAAAAAATAATGATGTTGTCTTCATTCATTTTTTAGGACATGTTTTAGAAAGTAAAAAACAATTCATGAATACATTTAAAAATAAAAAAGTGTATGAAGTTCCTTTAGGTAGAGGCCGAGTTATAGAAGCTTGGGAAGAAATAATACCTACATTGTCCGTTGGAGATAAAATTACATTATTTGTTCCTTATAAAAAAGCTTATGGTGCTGCAGGAAGTCCCGGTTTAGGAATTCCAGAAAAATCTGATTTAGTTTTTTATATGGAAATTGTAGGAATAAAATAAAAACCAAATCTTAGCATTAAATGAATAATCCTAAGATTTGGTTTGTTAAAAAATCAATTTAAAAATTTAGAAATTAAAACACCCTTTTTTTTGCTAATTTGAATTGTACTCCCACTAATACTAATAAATGTAGTATTATATCCTTTCTTGGAATAACTTTGTTGAATTACCTTTTTAGGTTGAATCATTTTGTACGTTAAATTAGAATGATAATAATTTTCTTTTAAGCACAAATTAATTTCTTTCTGTAATTGTAATAAATGATTTTGTTCTTCTTTTGAAAATTCACTAGGAAAAAATAATTTATTTTTTTGAAATAAAAAAGATGTTCCTATTGTACTTCCTAAAAAGCTAAAAACTCCTATGTTTTTTATAAATGTCCTTCTAATCATAGTACATTATACTTTTATGAACGTGATGGAAATACTCCTTGTAGCGCGATACAATAGTTCATTGTCAAAAAAGGTTGTACATTAGTATGAGCTTGTCCTCCTCCTGTATGACTAATACTACCAGAGTTTAAAGTGTGTCCTCTTGTTGCTTCATTGGCGAAAAAAGGATGTTCATTTAGAGCTAAAAAATTACTTTGAGAAGTCATTTCTTCCCCAGCTTCTCCATTAGTTAAAAAATTATGATTATGATTGGGCATTTGATTCGTGGTTAAAGTAACATCTTCAACACCTCCTTTTGCTCCCAAACGATAATCACTTAATCCTGGTCCTTGCCCAAAATGAACAGGAACTCTACCTCGCAAATCTGGTAAGCCAAAAGTAGTTCTTCCATCTCCTCCATAGGTTGTACCTAGCAGTGAAAATAGAGCTTGGTTTTGATTGATTGCTATTAATTGCCCATTACAAAATGCCCAACCTCTAGGGGCAAAATTAAGTCCAAACATTCTGATTTCTCCAATAAATGGTTCCATAATGATATATTTATTTAATGATGAAATAATAATTTTACAAGAAATAAAAT
>JAHDII010000053.1 GCA_020630895.1 Saprospiraceae bacterium | reverse complement strand
CAAATGTATAAATTTTATTCTTTTTAGATTTATTGATTGATTTTTGTAATTTTTGATATTGTAGAATTCCAATCTTTTCCTTTTAATTGTATCAAATATATTCCAGGATTTAAATCTTCTAAATCAAAATCAATAATATTATTTCCTTCATTTACTTGAACAGAATTAGTTGTTTTTACTATTTCTCCCATTGCATCTGTTATGATTATATCTACATTTTGTATTGAAGTAGAGTGTAATTTAATTTTTATTTTGTCAAATGTAGGATTGGGATAGATATTCAAATTATCATTTTCACTTTTGTAACAATTTAAATTGACTTGAATAATTTCACTATACTCAAAACTTCCATCAAAATCAACTTGCTTTAAGCGATAATGATTTATATTTTGACGAACATTTTCATGAGTAAATTTGTATAATTGTTCTTCTGAAGTTGTTCCATTTCCATCTACTAAGCTTAGAGTTGTAAAATCAATTCCATTTAAACTGTGTTCTATTATAAAATAGTCATTATTGGTTTCACTAATAGTTTTCCATTCTAATTGTGCATTACAAGCATTTGCTTCCCCATTAAAATATAATAATTCTACAGGAAGAGCCGAACGGGAAAAACCACCACTAATATTACAATCATTAACTCCTGCTGTATGGGTGAAAGTATTTGTTCTTTTTGTAACAAGATCAATATCACTATCTCCAGTATCTGTTAATTGAATTCCTACTTGATCCTTATGTGTTGGTGTAACAAATATAATTCCTGAAGTATTTGTTGTCTCATCAAATTCAATATAGTAATTACCTGTTGGAATTCCTGCAAATTCAAAACTTCCATCAGATTTAGACATGGTAGTTTTGATTAATGTATTTCCACTATTGTATAAACGAATGGTTACATTTTCTACAGCCAAATCAGAACCTCCATTTAAACCATCGTTGTTTGTATCTTCCCAAGATTCACCACATATTTCTAAAAAAGAAAGTCCTGCATCAATATCATAATTATTACCTCCATTACCAGAAACAATGACATAACCAGTATTAGGATCAACATCACTATCTGTTGCTTCTGTTCCAGAAACAACTTCTTGAGGAGAAATAATATAATCTGCTGGAAGTATAAATTCTACAATATAATTTCCTGTATTATGTTCTAATATATTTATAAACTCATAAAAACCATTATTTCCATTAGTCGCTGTAGTTGTAGTCTGAATAGCAGCAGCATCAGGATTTCCATTGTTATTAAAATCTTCATATAAATGTACTGTTACTCCATTCATCCCTACTTCTCCTCCTTCTTGTATTCCATCATAATCTGTATCTATCCAAACATAATTTCCAATCTCAAAGCAATAATTATTAGTCGTAACAACTTCATTTGTTTCGGCATAATTAGGACAAGAACCTTCTCCACTAAAAGAACAGCGTTGATATCTTCTATTGTTAACTAGAGAAGGAGGTGTGTATGATACCGTATTTGATCCAGCAATATTATTCCATGTTGTTCCATTATCATCTGAGTAAATCCAAAGGTAAGTGATAGGGCCTGTTCCTCCTGTTGCTGGAGATAGACTTGTAATTGTTATAGAATTACAAGCAGTTGGGGTAACTTCAATGCTACCAGGATTTGTTGGATGAACTACTGGATTTTTAGTTAAAATATTTGAATATATATAGGTTATACATCCTGAACGTCTAGCTCCTCGTCTATATTGAGTTACTACTGTAACATTAGGTGGAGTAATCCAATTTTGTGTTTCACTAGGGATAACGGTCCAGCCTCCACCATCATTATACTCCCAAATATATTCTAATGCTCCTGTTCCTCCCCAAGCATCCCCACCACTACTTATACTTGTGCAAGTATAAGTATATACTTGTGTAATAGAACCTGGATTTGTAACATTGTCTGTAAAAGTAGTAGCATTAATTTTTATATGGGGGGCAAGAATAGAAAAAAATAGGATTATTTGTAAAATATTATTATTCATACTTTCTCATTTGATTTGCGACATAAATTAATGTTAAAACAAAATTTATGCCATGAGAAAAGTTAGTACACAATAAGTACTAATTCATATTCATACTTATCAAAAAGATGCCTTCCTTTAAAAATTATATTTAGGTTTTGTTGCTGATATAATTCTTTTATAGGATATACTTTTTGTCCTAAGAAATCATCATCTGAAATTAAGGTATCCATTTCTATTTTATCTATCTTATTTAAAAATTTGCCAGTAGAAATCAGCTTTCGTATTTGAAAAGGAGTATTTTCTTTTTCTATAATATTATCTTCTTCAATTAAAGTAATGATTAGAAAATCATCATTCCTTATAGCTAAAGAATCATGAATAAATAGACTTGGACTATCTTCTGAAAATGGTAAATTATTTTTTATCCATTCTTTTTTTATGATGTATTTTTCTTCTTCTTTTTTGACGAGGTGTAACATTAAAATAATCTCGTCTTTTTGACTTGCTAAAGAAGTCATATTTTCACTAATATTAAGAGCTTTTAATTCTTTAAATTGTATATATTTAATATTGTAATTTTTAGGACTTATAGCTTTTTTATTTCCCACACAGCTCCAAAAATAACTGATGATTAATAGGAATAATATAAAGTGAATTTTTTGATTATACATTGTCATACAAAGCGGCTTTTTTAACTGCTTCAGCAACTCGCCAAGCTACATGCTCATTTAAAGTTGGAGGAATAATCATTTCTTTTCTAGGATTTTCCACACATTTTGCAATAGCATAAGCAGCATCTAATTTCATTTTTGCAGTTATTTTTTTTGCTTTTGCATCTAAAGCACCTCTAAAAATTCCTGGAAATCCTAAAACATTATTCACTTGATTGGGTAAATCACTTCTACCAGTACCTACAATAGCTGCACCTCCTTTAAAAGCTTCTTCTGGCATAATTTCAGGGATTGGATTAGCTAAACCAAAAATAATAGCATTCGATGCCATTGTTTGAACATCTTTTGCCGTAATTAAATTCCCTAAACTTACCCCAATAAAAACATCTGCTCCTATCATAGCATCTTGTAGCGTACCTCGAATATTATTAGGGTTAGTATATTTCAAAACTTCTTTTTTTGCATAATTCAAATGTTCTCTTTCTTTATGAATAATTCCTTTACTATCACAAACGACTATTTCTTTAACAGGAATGCACACATTAGGATCAGAATTATCTACACATCTTAATAAACGAGCAATAGCAATTCCAGCAGCACCAGCACCATTAATAACAACTTTTAAATCCTCTATTTTTTTATCTACCACCTTACAAGCATTAATCAAAGCAGCCAAAACAACAATAGCTGTTCCATGTTGATCATCATGAAAAACAGGAATTCCTAAATCTTGTAGCCTTGTTTCTATTTCAAAACTTCTAGGAGCAGAAATATCTTCTAAATTAATACCTCCAAATACAGGAGCAATTAAACGAACGGTTTCTACTATTTTATCAGTATCTTGCGTATCTAAACAAATAGGAAAAGCATCAATACCAGCAAAGCGTTTAAATAACATCGCTTTGCCTTCCATTACAGGGATAGATGCTGCTGCACCAATATTTCCTAAACCCAAAACAGCAGAACCATCACTTACAATAGCTACAGTATTGCTCTTAATCGTATAATCCCATACTTTTTCAGGATTTCGATGAATTTCCATACAGGGTTCTGCTACCCCAGGAGAATACACTAAAGATAAATCATCTTTCGTACGTACATCCATCTTAGGATTTATTCTAATTTTTCCTTTAAGTCGTTTATGAAGTAATAAAGATTCTTTAAAATAATCCATATTTATCGTTATGATAAGGTTAAATAATAATATTCAATATCCATTATTAATATTTTATATGCAAATTTACACTATAGATATATTAAATATCTTTTTTACAATTATTACATTTTAAGATACTTATTTATTAATTATGAAAAAAATATTTCTCTTTCTGACCTTTTGTTTTTTACTACAATTTAGTTCTTATAGCCAATGTACACTTACTGTAATTATTAAAAATATAGAAAAAGCAGAGGGGAAAATTGAAGTAGGTCTATATGATGGTCCTAAACATTGGTTAAAAGAAACAGGTCAATATTTTGAAGATATTATTGATTGTACTTCTGCTCCAACTATGACTTATGTTATCGAGAATGTGGCTTATGGAACGTATGGTTTTTCACTTTATCACGATGAAAATTCTAATGGCAAAATGGATTTCAGAAATTGGTGGATTCCTAAAGAACCTTATGGTTTTTCAAATAACCCTAGAGCTAAATGGAGTAAACCTTCTTTTAAGACTTGTTCATTTAAAGTAGATTCTTCTACAAAAACAATTGAAGTAGATTTACAGGATTGGTAGTTTAAGTTGTTGATAATTAACATATAACAAACTTGTTACCAGGTAACAATATAAGGCATTAATAACATATAAATTAAATATGTTATTAATGCCTTATATGTTAAGAAAAAATTAAAAGATGAATTTCTGAAAAAAATCAAATCATTCTTTATATATTTAAGCTTACCAATATATTGTAAACCTTACAAGTCAAAATAAATTGAATTTACTACAACAAAAAATTAATCAATACTATCAAAAAATACAAACTAAATGGAAATCATTAAATCATAAAAAAGTCTTTGGAGTTGCTTCCTTAGTTTTGATTTTCATGTTGGGAATTATTTATATTATTATAAACCCTAAAGTATTTCAAAAATCAAGTTTAGCCAAAGCTAATATTGAAACAGAAATTGGAGCTTTTCCTCGCCCTGATATTAAAGAAAAATATGGTTTCACTTTTAATTATTTTGATGTAGTTGAAGATAAAGTAGGTAAAAATGAATTTTTATCGATTATTTTAGATCGTCATGGTGTAAGTGCTTATGATATTGATATTATAGCAAAACAAGAAAAAGAATTAGAAAATACTCCTTTTCTTATACCAGGTAAAAAATATTCTATTCTTAAAAATAAAGAAACTCAAAAAGTTGAATATTATATCTATGAACCTAATCCATATAGATATATCGTTTATGATTTAAGAGGACCTATTAAAGTATATGAAAAAGAAAGAGAAGTAACTAAAAAAGTAGTGACTTCATCTGGTGTTATAGAATCTTCCTTATGGAATGCTATTGTAGGTAGTAATGATATTGCCCAAAATATGGTTCATGCTATTGCTGCTAATATGGAAGATGCTCTTCAATGGTCTATTGATTTTCATCATGTACAAAAAGGAGACAAATTTAGGCTTATTTTTGAAGAAGATTGGATTGAGGGAGAAAGAGTAGGAGTAGGAAAATTAATTGCAGCACATTTCTTTCAAGATAATAAAGATTATTATGCAGTAAGATTTAAAAATGAAAATTATGATGGCTTTTTTGATTTAGAAGGTCGTCCTATGAAAAAGAATTTTTTAAAGGCTCCTGTAAAATATGCAAGAATTTCTTCTAGGTTTAATCGTACAAGATTTCATCCTGTTTTAAAACGTGTTAAACCACATCTAGGAACAGATTATGCCGCTCCAACAGGAACACCTATTTTAGCCACAGCTAATGGAGTGATATCAAGAAAAGGAAGAACGAGAGGAAATGGTAATTTCATCAAAATTAAGCATGATGAAGTTTATTCAACTCAATATTTGCATATGTCTAAATTTGCAAAAGGAGTGAATAAAGGAACAAGAGTTCAACAAGGGCAAACAATTGGTTATGTAGGTTCAACAGGTTTGGCAACAGGTCCTCATGTTTGTTATCGTTTTTGGAAAAATGGTGTTCAAGTTGATCCTAAACGCCAAAATTTGCCTCCTCCTCAACCTATCCCAGAAAAAGATAAAGATGAGTTTTTCAAAGAAAGAGATAAATGGGTAGGTCAATTAAAAGGGATTGAATTTAAAACGATAGAAAGTTTAAAAAAACAAGTAGAAAAAGATTCTTTGGATAAAAATCCATAATACTCTATCTACAATTTTTAATAAGGGAATGGCTTAGCTATTCCCTTATTTTTTTTAAATTTTAATAAATAATCATCATTTTTATTCTTACTTCTAAGAAATATTTAATATGATATATTTTGAATAAAAAAAAACTAGTATTTTCACAACATTAGAGAAAACTTCATAGCATTTATAGATTTCCCTATCAATATCTCCATTAAATGTTATGAATAAACTTGTAAAAGACCATGAATAAAAAAATTAAAGTGCGTTCTGCTAAGGGAGCGATTATTTTAGAAAAAAGCAACAAATTAGTAGGACTTAAAACCAAAAGAAAAGACTTTGCCAAAAAGGATAAAGCCATCGAAAAAACAGAAAGACCTCATTTAGGTGGTTTTGAAGTTATGGAAATGAAAAAAAAGGGAACATCATTAGATGTAGAATTAGACAAATTAAGAAAAAAATCTAGTGTCGAAGTTGGTTCCCATATTTATCATACAGAAGGTTCTTCTAAACCTATTATTCCCACAGGAGAAATATTTATTATTTTTCATGAAGGAACTAATGAAGAAGAACAAATGATTGTTCTGGATGAATATAAATTAGATTTAATAGAAAGAAGAACATCCAATCGAATTATTGCTAAAGTGACTAAAAATTCAAGTAATCCCTTGAAAGTGGCAGCAGCAATGGAACAATATCCTTTAGTTAAAAGTGCTGAACCAGATTTAGATGTTCCTTTAGATAATTATGATTTTTTAGAGCCAGAAGATGAATTATATACACATCAATGGCATTTAGAAAATCCAGGATTTGTTGTAGATTTTAATAGGACATTAAAGAAAGGAGCCGATGCAAAAGTTGTAGATGCTTGGAAACGATTAGGCAATTATGGATCGGATAAAATAAAAGTTGCTATTATTGATAATGGTATAGATTTAAGCCATCCAGATTTTGAAGGCAAAATTGTAGATCAATTTGATTTGTGGTCACAATCATCAGATGTATTACAAGGGGATCCTTCATTTACTCATGGTACTCCTTGTGCAAGTGTTGCTATTGCAGGAAGAAATGGAACAGGTATTGTTGGAGCAGCTCCTAATGCTCAATTCGTTCCTATTAGTGGTACTAGTTATAGCCTTCGTTCTACCGAGCAAATGTTTCAATATTGTATTGATAAAAAAGTAGATGTAGTGAGTTGTAGTTGGGGAAGTACAGATCCTCGTTTTGATTTGAATACTCTAAAAAAAGATGCGATTTCAAAAGCTGTAAAAGAAGGTAGAAATGGCAAAGGAACAGTGGTTTGTTATGCTGTAGGAAATGAAGGTTTAGATTATATTAGTTTTTATGCTGCTCATCCTGATGTTATTGCAGTAGGTGCTTGTACGAGTCAAGATGAACATGCTTTTTATTCTAACCAAGGTATGGAATTAGATGTTGTGGCTCCTTCTAATGGAGATTGGCCTATTACAGCAGCTCGTGCTTGGTGGGATCAAGGATTAAACGGTATTGAAGGAGATTTTAAATTTTGGCGAGATGGTCAAAATAGAAGTTCTCAGCATAAACATTTTGGAGGCACTTCAAGTGCTTGTCCTCTAGTAGCAGGAATTTGTGCTTTGGTTTTATCTGCTAATCCAGATTTATCAGCTAAACAAGTAAAAGAGATTATTTGTAGAACTGCTGATAAAATTGGCGATCCTTCAGAATATGATGATCGTGGGCATTCTAAGAAATTTGGTTATGGGCGTGTCAATGCAGATAAAGCAGTAGCCGAAGCATTAAGAATGAAAGATGCTCCACCAGAAGAACCTGTAGAAGAAATGACTGTAGAAGAAATGATCAAACAAGGAAGAGGCATTTTTAAATTTTCTGTTGCTGCTCAAAAACCAGAAGGTTATGGTGTACAAATGGGAGCATTTGCTAAATATGGAAATGTACTCATTCAAGTAGAACGATTACAAAAATTATTTAAATTGCCTATTGTTGTTTCTATTAATGAATTAGACGGACGTACCGTGTATAAAATCGTAGTAGGTGCATTTAATGATAGAGCTGATGCTGCTCAACTCAAAAAACAAATGAAAGAAAATGGAGTAGATGGCTTCGTTAGAAATATTAAAGATTTAATGGTATAAATGAAAAAAGGATCGACCTTCATTCTCTTTAGTGAAAAAAGAGAATCAGTCTTGAACTTTTGGTTCTTTTGTTTTAAGACAAAAGAACAAATAAAAATTGATAAAACTCCTTCAATAAACTTTTTATATACTGTATTTAATGTCTCATTTTTTTTGATATTGATTCAACGTTTTTTACATTTGAGGCAATTTGAAGAAAGGAATTTTTTTTAATAAAAATAAGAGGAAATCATAATGAAGAAAAATGGTACAGGTAAATGCCCCGTTATGCACGGAGGTATTACTTCACAAAAAATGTCTGTTACAGATTGGTGGCCTAACACATTAAATTTAGACATTTTGCATCAACATGATCACAAGACCAATCCTTTAGGTGAGGATTTTAATTATCATGAAGAATTAAAAAAATTAGATGTAGATGCTTTGAAAAAAGATTTGCATGATTTAATGACAGATAGCCAAGAATGGTGGCCTGCAGATTGGGGACATTATGGAGGTTTGATGATTCGTATGGCATGGCATGCGGCGGGTTCTTATAGAACTGCTGATGGTCGTGGTGGCGGAGGTACAGGAAATCAACGTTTTGCACCTTTAAATTCTTGGCCAGATAATGTAAGTTTAGATAAAGCAAGACGTTTGTTGTGGCCCATCAAGAAGAAATATGGCAACAAAGTGAGTTGGGCAGATTTAATGATTTTAGCGGGTAATATGGCTTATGAAAGTATGGGCTTAAAAACCTTTGGTTTTGCTTTTGGACGAGAAGATATTTGGCATCCAGAAAAAGATATTTATTGGGGGGCTGAAAAAGAATGGTTAGCTCCTAGTGATGGACGTTACGAAAATGTAGATGATCCTTCAACTATGGAAAATCCATTAGCAGCAGTACAAATGGGATTAATTTATGTGAATCCTGAAGGAGTAAATGGAAAATCTGATCCATTAAAAACAGCGGAGCAAGTGCGTGAAACCTTCAAGCGTATGGCAATGAATGATGAGGAAACTGTAGCATTAACAGCAGGAGGGCATACCGTAGGAAAAGCTCACGGAAATGGTGATGCTAGTTTATTAGGAGCAGATCCTGAAACATCAGCTATAGAAGAACAAGGTTTTGGTTGGGCGAATCCTCATAAATCAGGTGTAGGGCGTTTTACAGTGACGAGTGGTATTGAAGGAGCATGGACAACAAATCCTACAAAATGGGATAATGGTTATTTTGAAATGTTGTTTAACCATGAATGGGAATTGAGAAAAAGCCCTGCAGGTGCTTCTCAGTGGGAACCTGTAAATATCCAAAAAGAAAATATGCCTGTGGATGTAGAAAATATGGAAACTCCACAAAATCCTATCATGACAGATGCGGATATGGCAATGAGAGAAGATCCTATTTATAGAGAAATTTCTTTGAGATTTAAAAATGATTTTGAAGCATTTTCAGATGCTTTTGCTCGTGCATGGTTTAAATTAACTCATAGAGATATGGGGCCTAAAGCTCGTTATTTTGGACCTGATGTTCCTAGTGAAGATTTAATTTGGCAAGATATTATTCCTGCTGGAAATGCAAATTATGATGTAGATGTTGTAAAATCTAAAATTGCTGCAACAGGTTTATCTATCGCTGATATGGTTTCTACTGCTTGGGATAGTGCTAGAACATTTCGTGGTTCTGATATGAGAGGTGGTGCTAATGGTGCTCGTATTCGATTAGCTCCTCAAAAAGATTGGGAAGGTAATGAGCCAAAGAGACTTTCAAGAGTTTTATCTGTGTTAGAACCTATCGCAGCAGAATGTGGTATTAGTATCGCTGATACCATTGTATTGGCTGGAAATATGGGTGTAGAACAAGCAGCAAAAGCAGCAGGTTTTGATATCACTGTTCCTTTTACAGCAGGTAGAGGTGATGCAACAGATGAAATGACAGATGCTGAATCTTTTGAATCCTTAGAACCTTTGGCTGATGCTTATCGTAATTGGATGAAAAAAGATTATGTAGTGAGTCCAGAAGAATTGATGTTGGATCGTACACAATTATTGGGTCTTACAGCACATGAAATGACGGTACTTGTTGGAGGAATGCGTGTTTTAGGTACTAATCATAAAGGAACTAAACATGGTGTTTTTACAGATAATGAAGGAGCTTTAAGCAATGACTTTTTTGTAAATTTAACCGATATGTCTAATGTTTGGAAGCCTTCTGATGCAAATATGTATGAAATTCGTGATCGTCAAACAGGTAAACTAAAATGGACGGCTACTCGTGTAGATTTAGTATTTGGTTCTAATTCTATTCTTCGTGCTTATGCTGAAATATATGCTCAAGATGATAGCAAAGAAAAATTTGTTAATGATTTTGTAGCTGCTTGGACTAAAGTAATGAATGCTGATAGATTTGATGTGAAGTCTTAGTTGTAATGAATGGAGATAAATAAAATGGGCGGTCTATTGTAATTTAGACCGCCTATTTTAATACTATCTGTAAAAGTGTGTAAGTAAAATTAAAGGACAATTGAGTCTTCTAATTTTAATATATTAACTAACCTCCAATTCATATGGCATGGTTATTAAACATAAAAAAGTCTCCTGTGATTTTGAATTCTCAAATATACACAGGAGACTCTTTTTTTATATCATCCTCAAAATTCGGGATAACTTATGTTGAATATTTCAATTAAGAATTAATATTACATCCCTCCTTGAGCATTCATTAATTCATACAATTTAGGACATTCTTTTTTCAAAGCAGCTTTCATTTTTTCTTCATTTTCAGCATCTTCTTTTTTCTCCTCCATTTCAGGATACTTTTTCTCTAAGCCCTGCATACATTCTGTCATTGCTGGAGTTAATGATTCTACCTTTGGAGCTAAAGCCATTAGTGTTTCATTATCTCCTTCTGCGGAAGCTTTTTGTATTTTTTCTACAATATCAATCATTTCTTTAGAACAATCACACATATCTGAGGCTACATTCTCATACACTGTTTTTTCTTCCTTAGGATTCTCTTCTGTAGTTACATCTGTTTTAGCTTTTTTTGTTCCTTTACAAGAAAACATAGAAAGACTCAAAACAATTACTACTGCTAGACTTAAAATTCGCATCTTATCATTTTTTAATAATCAATTAATACTACAAAATTACTTATATCTACAATAAAAACCGAATAAAAAAGTATTTTTAAATCAACTTTATCATTCAATACGATTTTACCAATTCAAAAATATGAACAACAACAATATTTTAGATGAATTTTATAGCCAAAAATTAAATCCATTAGTTTTAATGACTTTAGGTGTTTTTTATTACTACGCCATATCTGGAGCTATTTATTTATTAGACAGTATTTTTAGGGATATATTTATACTTTTAAATATAGGAAATATGCTCAATTTTTTACTCACTGAAAGTATCTCATTGGGCATTATCTTTCTAGGTACTCATTTAGTAAAACAATTTATTACTCTTGAAAAAATTGCATTTCCCCATACAAATACATACATTATTATTTTTATTATTGCTTGGATGGTACCACAATTTTTACAAATGGTTTATACCTCATTCAGCAATAATTTTTATGGGACAAATTTAGATTTTGTTGAGAAGTTTACTTCTTATACAAATTCTTTTCCTGCAACAATAGCTACAATATTATTTTATTTAAAAGTGTTTTTAATTGGATTATTATTAATTAAAAAATAAATTTAAAATGAAATTCGTTTGTATTTCTGATACACATAATTTACATAAAAAAATATTAGACATTCCTCAAGGAGATGTGATTATTCATGCAGGAGATGTTTCTTCGCGAGGAAGTAAAAAGGAAATCAAAAAATTTTTAAATTGGTATGCTAATTTAGATTTTAAATATAAAATATTTATTGCAGGAAATCATGATTTTTATTTTGAAGAAGAAGACAATAATATGATACAAGAAATCATTCCAGAAAATATTATTTATTTGAATGATTCTGCTTGTGAAATTGAGGGAATAAAAATTTGGGGCTCTCCTGTTCAGCCTTGGTTTTATAATTGGGCTTTTAATCGACAACGAGGAGAAGAAATACAAAAACACTGGGATTTAATTCCCAAAGATACGGATATATTAATTACACATGGACCACCATTTAATATATTAGATACTACAGTTCAAGGAATGAATGTGGGTTGTGAAAATTTAATAAATACTATAAAAAATACAAATATTAAATTTTGTATTTTTGGTCATATACATGAGGCATACGGAGAAAAAATAATTGATGATGTTCATTATATTAATGCCTCTATTGTAAATTTTAATTATCATGTTGTGAATTCGCCTATTGTTTTTGAAATATAATATTACCATGAAAAAAGGACTCAAAATATTTTTAAAATTTATTCTAATCATCATTGTTTTAGCTATCATTTATTTTTTAGTGATTTATATTCAAGCGGCTTCATTAAATGGAGTAAATCCAAAAGTTATGGAATATAATCAACAATTAAAAAAAGAATTAAAAGCACAGGGATATTCTGCTAATTATTATGTTACAAGCGGAAAAAGATGGAAATGGCACAATGATTTATTAGTATATTTTGGTTCTGGAGCGGTGAAAAAAAGTCAACATTTACATGGTAATGCTATTGATATTATGGTTTTAGATATTAATAAAGATGGAAAAAGTAATACGGAAGATGTAGATATTGTCTATCATATTTTAGATACTAAAATTATAAAAGATAAAGGCGGAATTGGTACATACTATAAAAAATCAAATAATTTTTTTGACCGACAAATGGTGCATTTTGATTGTAGAGGAAGACGAGCAAGATGGAGAAGATAAATTATTCTTTTTCATACATTAATACAGAACAATTTTCTCTCGTTAAATATTCATTAGCTATTGTTGTAATATCGTCTAATTTTATTTTTTGATAGGATTCTGTTTCAGTATTCATCAAATGAGCTCCACCCAAACATTCAAAAAATGCTAAATTCATTGTACGATTTAAAACATTACATTCATTAAAAATTAATGCACTTACTGCTTTATTTTTATATTTTAATAATTCTTGTTCTGTTACTTCATTATTTTTAATTTGTTCTAGTTCTTTCCAAATTGCTTTTTCCGCAGTTTCAAAAGAAACACCTTCCGTTAATCGTCCTTCAATAATAATTAATCCTGGATCAAAATTAGCCGTAACATAAGCATCAATATCTACAAATAATTTTTGCTTTTTCTTCAAACTTTTATACAATCGTGAAGATTTTCCGGAAGCTAAAATATCTGAAATTAAATCTATCGTATGGAAATTAGGATGATGACGTTCTACCGTATGAAATACAAAATACATGGCATTCATAGGAACATCTGCTTTTTGCAAAAGTCTTCGTTGTTCTTTTTGTTGAGGCTCTTGAGGAATTTCTTTTTTTATTCTGGCATAAGCAGGAATATCAGCAAACCACTTTTCGATCAATTCAAGCGTTGTGTCTTTTTCAATATTTCCACCTACAACTAGCGTTGCATTATTAGGACAATAATTATTTTTATAAAATGATTGAACATCTTCTAATTTTGCTTCTTGAATATGTTCTGGAATTAATCCAATTGTAGGCCAACGATAAGGATGTTTTTTAAAGGCTAAATTTGTAATATGATGCCAAGCATCTCCATAAGGAATATTCAAACAAGTTTCATTAAATTCTTCAACTACTACTTTTCTTTGAACATCTAAAGAACGATGATTAATATTTAAGCCCACCATTCTATCTGCTTCTAACCATAATAAAGTTTCTAAATTATTGGCTGGAGCAATATTATAATAATTGGTAACATCATTATTTGTAAAAGCATTGCAATCACCCCCTGCAGTTTGAATATAATTATCAAAATCAGAAACATTTTCTGAACCAGAAAACATTAAATGCTCAAATAAATGAGCAAAACCCGTTTTAGTAGGTAATTCATTTTTTGCACCAATATGATACAATAAATTTACGGCAACTAAAGGTGTACTTTTATCTTCGTGAAGGATAACTTTTAAACCATTATCCAAAACAAATTTT
Organism: Saprospiraceae bacterium; assembly: GCA_020630895.1. Lineage (GTDB taxonomy): Bacteria > Bacteroidota > Bacteroidia > Chitinophagales > Saprospiraceae > JAHDCE01. The sequence continues at coordinate 933 of JAHDII010000053.1, read as the reverse complement.
TCAAATTTTACCATTTCATTTTTTTAACAACACATCGCTCCACATACATGTATCGTTTGCCCTGAAATATACGAAGATAAATCAGAAGCTAAAAAGACACAAGCATTTGCTACTTCTTCTCCTTTTCCTAAACGTCTTAACGGAATAGAAGACAAATAAGCTTCCTTGGTTTTATCATCTAATTCATCCGTCATATCCGTTTCAATAAAACCTGGAGCAATCGCATTACAACGAATATTTCTAGAGCCTACTTCCTTCGCTATTGTTTTAGTAAAACCAATAACTCCTGCTTTAGAAGCGACATAATTCGCTTGTCCGGCATTTCCAATAACACCCACAACAGAACTAATATTAATAATAGAACCGCCCTTCGCTTTCATCATAGGACGCATAATATTTTTAGTTAAATTAAATACCGATTTTAAATTGGTATTAATAACAGCATCCCATTGTTCTTCAGACATTCTCATTAATAATGTATCTTTTGTAATTCCTGCATTATTAATTAAAATATCAATTTTTCCAAAGTCTTTCATTACATTTTGAATCAGCTCCGCTGCACTTTCAAATGAAGCTGCATCAGATTGATATGCTTTCGCATTATCGCCTAATTCATTAACAATTTGATTCGCACTTTCAGCAGAAGAACGATAAGTAAAAGCTACCTTAGCACCTTCTTCAACAAACCGTTGAACAATAGCTTTTCCAATACCTCTTGAACCTCCTGTAATTAAAGCAATTTTTCCATCTAATAAACCCATAATAAAATAAAATTTTGTCAAAGGTAAGCAATCCGATAACAGCCAACAATTATTAATCAATTATTTTTTTTACTTTTATAGTAGAAAAAATAATTTAAGGATGAATCGTAATAAAATTATTGCTATAACTACTATAAGATTAGTCTTAGGATTTATTTTTTTAATGCAAGGT
>JAHDII010000052.1 GCA_020630895.1 Saprospiraceae bacterium | reverse complement strand
TTATATTTAATATTAATATTCAAATTCCATTCTTTGATAAGGGAAATTAAATAAACACTTTTCTTTAATCAATTGTGATACTAAAGAAGGAACCATTTCTTCCCAACCCAATTCATCTGTTTGTAACATATTAAAAACTTCTTTAGAAAAAATATGAAGGATTTCAGAATCTACTCCTGTAATATCATCTATTTGTTCTCTTTCGATGAGATGTTTATATAAAAATTTAATTCCTTCAGGTATAGGCAAATTTTTGGACGTCATTAAATCTGAACTTCCTTCTTGAATAGCAGGATATACATATAATTTGATGTCTTGGGCAAATAATTCACCAAAAGCAGCTAAAAGACGACCATCTACATTTTGATAATATTTTTCATTCATTAAATTGAGCATTTCTCTTGCTCCTATAACTAATCCAAATTTTGTAATTCTATAATCAGATAAATAATTCACTAATTGATGTCTTTCTGAACAATTACTCACAATAACCATTTGACCTAAGCTACAAAGTAATTCTGTACGATCTAAAAAATCTTTCTCATCTATTTTCCCATTTTCTGCTTTAAGGTTGTCTATTGTAATTTCAGTAAGTAAAGTTGCTTTTTTAGGAATAACATCTAGTTCTGTTTTAAATTGTTCAAAACTGCGTTGAATCATATCTAAATTTACATGAGTAATAGGTCTAAAACTACCTCGAACAACCATGACTTGATTCTTATATAAAAATTCTGATCCATGAATATTCTTTTTATTAGAATTGAACATGGCAACAGAACAAAGTTTATGCTTTACCAAATACAAACTTAATAATCTATGATCAATATTTTTAAAAATAGGACCATCCATTCGAATCATATCAACATTTACTCGTTCTTTTAACTGATCCATTAATGAAATAATAAAAGATTCTGGATCAGAATGATAATGATAACAAGCATATAATAAATTAACACCTAAAATTCCAACAGCTTGTTGTTGTAAGGTGTTATTTTTATCTTTCATTTTAACATGTAACACAACATCATTAGGTGCGCCATCAGGTTCAAGTTGAAAACGAATACCTACCCAACCATTTCCTTTTATGGTTCTAGAATAATTAATAGCAGAAACAGTATCAGCAAATGCAAATAATTTAGCATCAGGTCTTTCATCTCTTAACCGATTGATCATTAAATTATATTCGTGATCTAACATTTTATATAATCGAGATTCACAAACATAACGTTTGGATACTTCTTCTCCATAAATATCATCAGAAACTACTTTATCATAAGCAGACATTGTTTTAGCAATCGTTCCTGCTGCTGCCCCTACTTTAAAAAAATATCGAGCTACTTCTTGACCTGCTCCTATTTCAGCAAAAGCACCATAAATAGAATTATCTAAATTTATTTCTAATGCTTTTTGTTCTGGTTCTAATACTTGTCTCGGCATAAAAATAATCCTCTTAAAAAATAATTATATTATCGACCTGCAAAGTTACATAAAATCTTTTTGGTATGTTTGTATTAAATTTTGAAATTAATATAATATATAATAATGAGTAAAGGGCGCTTGTTTTTTTTCAGAGAGAGTTTAAAAAATATGAAAACTTCAGCTACAGTAACTCGTAGTTCAAGGTTTGTATGCAAAAAAATGATTGAATATGTAGATTTTGAAAATGCTGATGTTATCTTAGAATTAGGGGCAGGAGATGGTGTAATTACAAGGCATATCTTAAATTCGATGAAACCTAATACTAAACTTATCGTTTTTGAAATTTTAGAACAATTTTGTGAAAAAATAAGACAAATCGAAGATGATAGATTAATTATTATTCAAGATTCTGCTGAAAATTTAGAAGAACATTTAAACAGATTAGGATATCAACAAGTTCATGATGTTGTTTGTGCGATTCCTTTTGTAACATTGCCTAAAGAATTATCTAAAAATATTTTATTACAAGTAAAAAAAGTTTTAAGACCTGGAGGAGTACATGTACAATTGCACTATTCTACATTAGTAAAGAAAATGTATGAAGAAATTTTTGGAATTGTAGATATAAAAATAGTTCCTTTAAATATTCCTCCTGCTTTTTTACATATTTGTAGAGATGCATGAATTAAAAAACCCATTACTAAAATCTAGTAATGGGTTTTTTAGTATTATATAATAGCATAGAATTATGCCTTTGCTGTTTCATTTTTTACAAAATCTTTTACCCATTCTGATGTTACAGATTTAGGTCTTTCTAATGGTAAACCTAAAGCTCTTGCCCAACATAATGAAGCCAATACTCCCATGGCTCTACTTACTCCAAATAATACGGTATAAAAACTATATTCTGTCATTCCATAATGAACTAATAAAGCACCAGAATGAGCATCAACATTAGGCCAAGGATTTTTTACTTTTCCAAGTCCTTTTAAAATTGGAGGAACAACTTCAAATGCTTTCCATATTACTTCTATAATATCAGAGTTTTGAATATATTCTTCAGCAAATCTTTTTTGAGCCACAAATCTTGGATCTGGTTCTCTTAATACAGCATGTCCATATCCTGGAATTACTTTTCCTGCAGCTAAAGTATTATTCACATAATCAGCAATTTGTTCTTTAGAAGGTTGTCTTGTTCCTAAAGTATCTATCATTCTAAATACCCACTTGATTACTTCTTGATTGGCTAAACCATGTAAAGGTCCTGCTAAAGCATTCATACCTGCAGAAAGCGATAAATATACATCACTTAAAGTAGAACCTACTAATTGAGTGGTATGAGCAGAAGCATTTCCTCCTTCGTGATCTGCATGAATCGTTAAATATAAACGTAATAAACTTTTAAATCCAGGTTTTTTAATTCCTAGCATATGAGCAAAATTACCACCCCAATCTAAAGAAATATCAGGATTAATAATATCTCCATTATGATATGTTTTTCTATAAATATAAGAAGCAATACGAGGTAATTTTGCTATTAAATTCATCGTATCTTCATAAGTAGCATCCCAATATTCACTTTTATTCATTCCTTCAGCATATCTACGAGAAAACACGCTTTCTGTTTGCATAGAAGATATAGCTAAAGTGAATTGAGTCATTGGATGAGTTTCTACTGGAAGAGAATCTAATAATTTAAATGTATGTTCTGGAACAACACTTCTTCTTTTCCATTGTTCAGATAACCATTTTACATCTTCTTCTGTGGGTAATTCATCAACAAGCATTAACCAAAAAAGACCTTCCGGTAGAGGTTCATTATCTCCAGGAGCTTTGGGTAATAATTTTCTAAGTTCAGGAATAGAGTATCCTCTAAATCTAATTCCTTGTTCAGGATCTAGTTGTGATGTTTCATAAAGCATGCTTTTTACACCTCTCATTCCTCCCATCATCTGAGCTAGAGTAACCTCACCAACTTTTAAATCACTATAATTCTTTTTTAAGTTTTTTACTTCGGCATAAACCTCTAATGCCTTTTCTTGAAATTTCTGCTTTAGCGGATCCATCGATTTTATTACCTTGATTGTAGTTAAAAAATAATTTTATATCACATTAACATTTTGGTTTTTTATGAAAAACGCTCTGAAAATGCTTTCAAATTTTATAATACCGCAAATTTAGCAAATTATATAGTAAATTTTACCTTTGATGGCAATACATCATGTTTCTTTGTGATTATTTTTTTATTTCAATTGTTTTTTGATATGAAAGCTCTTGTATTAGATCAAGTAGGACAAGATTTACAACTTAAAAATATTTCTAATTATGAAGATGAAGAAGGCTATATTCTAGTAGATGTTCATGCCGCAGCATTAAATCATAGAGATGTTTGGATAACAAAAGGAATGTATCCTGGTATTGAACCTCCTGTTATTTTGGGTTCCGATGGAGCAGGTTTTTATGAAGGCAAAGAAGTTATTATCAATCCTAATCATTTATGGGGAGATAATATAAAATTTCAAAGTCCACAATATCATATTTTAGGCTTACCTACCGATGGAACATTTGCTGAAAAGGTAAAAGTAAAAAAAGATAAAATACATCCTAAGCCTTCCCATTTATCTTTTGAAGAAGCTGCTGCCCTTCCTTTAAGTGGAATGACTGCTTATAGAGCATTGTTTACCAAATGTAATTTACAAAAAGGAGAAAGGGTACTCATTTCAGGAATAGGCGGAGGAGTAGCGCTATTTGCTTTTCAATTTGCTATTGCTATGGGTGCAGAAGTTTGGGTCACTTCTGGTTCTGATTGGAAAATTGAAAAGGCTATTTCAATGGGAGCTCAGGGAGGCATTAATTATAAAACAGCCGATTGGAAATCTTTTTCTAAAAAAACGGGTGGTTTTGATGTTGTTATAGATAGTGCAGGAGGAGATGGTTTTATGAATTTGGTAAAATTGTGTAAACCTGGAGCTAGAATTTGTTTTTATGGAGGAACAAGAGGAAATATTAATCAACTCAACCCTCAAATTATTTTTTGGAAACAACTTTCAATTTTTGGCTCAACAATGGCTTCTGATCAAGAATTTAATGAAATGATTGATTTTGTAGGAGAACATCATATTGTTCCTGTCGTAGATAGCGTTTATTCTATAAACAATGCAAATGAAGCATTTAAAAAAATGGAACAAGGATTGCAATTTGGTAAAATCGTTTTAAAAATTCAATAAAATGAAATTTTTATATCTCATTATATTTTTATTTTTTTTAGGAATCATTACGATATCCTGTGAATCAGAAATTAATTATACTCCTAAACCTAGATGTTATCCTAAAGTAGAATATCCTGAAAAATCATATCAGTCTTTTACTAAAGATTATTGCAATTTTTCTTTTGAATATCCTAAATATGCTCTTATAGAAAAAGATGAAAAATATTTTGATGGAAAAACTTTAAATGAATGTTGGTTTGATGTCGTTGTTCCAGAACTTAACGGAAGAATTCATTGTAGTTATTATCCTATTGATGAAAAAAATTCTTATGAAAAATTAATGACTGATGCTTTTAAATTAGCTCAGGAACATAATCCTAGAGCTGATTATATAGATAAATTTCCTTTTCAAAAAGAAAATGGTGTTTCTGGTTTTATTTTTGAAATTGGAGGACCCGCAGCTTCTCCATTTCAATTTTTTGTAACAGATAGTACTCATCATTTTATGAGAGGTTCTCTTTATATCAAAGCACAAGCTGTTCCAGATTCTTTACAGCCCATAATCGATTTTCTAAAAGTAGATGCCACTCATTTATTAAATACTTTTGAGTGGGAATAAAAAATAAGTCATCCCGAATTTTAGTATTAAAATTCGGGATGTTTTTTATACGTTTCTCTTATAATTCATTTTATGATTGAGTCATGTTTCTTCATTTTTTTCCAAAAAAACGAAGCAAAAAAAGGACACTTTTTCTAAGGCATTTTTACACCTAAAGCAATTTTTAATACCTCTGTCATTTTATCTACATAATGGAATTTTAAACCTTTAATATAAACAGGTTCAATTTCTTCAATATGCTTTTTATTTTCTTCACATAAAATGATTTGGGAAATACCTGCTCGTCTAGCTGCTAGAATTTTTTCTTTAATACCTCCTACAGGTAAAACTTTTCCTCTCAGTGTAATTTCACCAGTCATGGCTAAATGAGATTTTAAAGGCTTTCCTATAAAAGCAGATGCGATAGCCGTCATCATGGTAATTCCTGCCGAAGGTCCATCTTTAGGAATTGCTCCTTCTGGAACATGGATATGAATATTTTTATTTTCAAAAACGGTAGGTTCTAGACCTAAAATATGTGCATTGGCTTTTATAAAACTTAAAGCAGTTGAAGCAGACTCTTTCATAACATCTCCCAAACTTCCTGTAAGGGTGAGTGTTCCTTTTCCTTTACTTAAACTGGTTTCTATAAATAAAATATCTCCTCCAACAGATGTCCAAGCTAAACCAACAGCTACTCCTGCTGCTTGAGATTCATTATACATTCTATTAGAATATATTTGAGGACCTAATATCGTTTTTAAAGATTGAGGATCTAACTTTTTTTGATATTCCTCTTCCATCGCTACTTTTTTAGCATAATGACGCATGACTGCATCAATTTGACGTTTTAAGGAACGAACCCCAGATTCTTTGGTATATTTTTGTAATAATTGGACGAGAAAATTCTTAGAAAAAGATAAATGTTTCCTATTCAATCCATGATCTTTAAAAGATTGTGGTATCAAATGTTTTTTTGCAATTTCTACCTTTTCTTCAATAGAATAACCACTCACATGAATAATCTCCATACGATCTAGTAATGCTGGTTGAATGGTATTCAAAGAATTAGATGTTGCTATAAATAATACTTTAGATAAATCATATTCTAAATCTAAATAATTATCATAAAAAGTAGTGTTTTGTTCAGGATCTAAAACTTCTAAAAGTGCTGAGGAAGGATCTCCTCTAAAATCTTTTCCTATTTTATCAATTTCATCTAGTATAAAAACAGGATTAGACGATTGTGCTTTTTTTAGTGATTTAATGATGCGTCCTGGCATGGCACCAATATATGTTTTTCGATGTCCTCTAATTTCAGATTCATCATGTAATCCCCCTAAAGACATTCTAACATATTTTCGATTTAAAGCTCTTGCAATAGAACGACCTAATGATGTTTTTCCTACACCAGGAGGACCTACTAAACATAATATAGGAGCTTTCATATCTCCTTTTAATTTTAACACAGCAAGATGTTCTAAAATACGTTCTTTTACTTTTTCTAAACCAAAATGATCCTTATCTAAAACAGTGGTTACATTTTTTAAATCAAAGTTATCATCTGTATATTCACCCCAAGGAAGATCCAACATCATTTCTACCCAGTTGAGTAATACAGAAAATTCAGCTGATTGAGGATTGGTTCTTTTTATTTTATGAATTTCTTTTTCAAATACTTCTTGAACTTCTTTCGACCACTTTTTGTCTTTAGCTCTTTTTAAAAAGTCATCAATTTCTTTAGTTTGAGGATTTTGTCCTAATTCCTCTTGTATTGTTTTCAATTGTTGATTTAAGAAATATTCTTTTTGTTGTTTTTCTATATCTCCTCTTACTTTATTTTCTATTTTATCTTTGATTTCTAATAATTGGAGTTCATTATTCACTTGTTCTAAAACAACAGTTGCCTTTTTATAAACATCATCAATAACTAAAATACTTTGTTTTACTTCTACTGAAACACTTAAATTAGATGCTACATAATTAATTTTATGAATATCATTATTGATATTTTTAAACATCATTGTTGCTTCAGAAGGAATGTGAGGAGAAAGTCTAATAATTTGTTCTGCTCGTTCTATTATTGCTCTAACAATAGCTTGAATTTTAATTTTACTCTTTGGTTTTTTCTCTTCTAAAAGTTCTATTTTTCCTTCAAGAATAGGATCTGTACTGATTAAGTCTTGAAGTTTGAATCTTTTTTTTCCTTGTAAAATAGCTGTTGTTGTTCCATCGGGTAATTTTAGAATTTTTATAATTTTAGCAATAGTTCCAACTACATATAAATCTTCTTGATGAGGATCTTCAATATTTACGTCTCTTTGAGAAATTACCCCTATATATCGATTCCCATTATAGGCTTTTTTAATTGCTTTTATAGATTTGTCTCTTCCCGCAGTAATCGGAATAATTACTTTAGGAAAAAGTACAGTATTCTTAAGTGCTAAAATAGGAAGATTTTTAGGTATATCAGCTAGAGGAAATTGTTCTGTTTCTTCTTCTACAGAAAACATGGAAAAAAAATCACCTTCTTCTTCAGGAATTAATGGAATAAAATTTTCTTTAAACATATAATTTCTATACTCTTGTATCATTCTATGATTCATGACAATTATTGCCACATTGACAGCAACTTGTCAGTTATTTAAGTGGAACTTAATGGTCAATATTTATGCCAGTACAAAATTATTTATACTAAGAGATGCGATGTGTTATAAAACAAGTCATTATGACAGTTAACTGTTAATATCCATAAACAACAATTCCATTTTTCATTCTAGGTTCAAACCAAGTAGATTTTGGAGGCAGATTACTTCCTAAATTTGTAATTTCTATAAATTCATCCCATGTTACAGGGGGTAAAAGAAAAGCCGCTTTGTTAGCTTTATTTTCCATTTCTTCTACAACTTCTTCTAAATTTTTTGTTCCTTCTATATATTTAACTCGCTTATCTGTTGAAATATCTTCTACAGAAAAAATATTAGCCAAAACTTCTTCATTTAATAGATTAACATCTAATAATTCTACTGTAGAATTATATTTTTTAAGAATTTTAGTTCTCCATTTTAAAGAGAACCATTCTTCTCCCATAATCATTACAATTTCATGTTTTTGATTGGGTTTTCTTTTCTTTTTTAATATAGACACATTGAATTTTCGAGAAAGCAATGCCATTAAAACCATCGGCGAAAAATTATCAAATTCTACAATTCTATTATAATCATGAATTTCTAATTCTTGAGTAGAAAAAAGAGAACATAAAAAATAGTTATATGTATCTAATGGTGTATTTTTTTTCTTTGTCCTTTTTTGAAGAATTGAAGAAGTAGCTAATCTATGATGTCCATCTGCAACATAAGTTTTAGGAACATGTTTTTGAAATAGTTGTTGAATCTTTAAAATATCTTTTCCATCTGTAATAGCAAAAATTTGATGCAACTCTTCCTCTTCTTCGAATCGTATTTCAAAGCTGGGTTTATTTTTTTTGCTTTGTTGTAATAATGATTCTTTAATATTTTTTACTTCAGGATAAGTCAATAAAATAGGTTTTACCATAGAACCTCTTTCTAAGGTAAGAAGTAACATTTTTTGTTCTTTTGCTGCTAGAGTATGTTCGTGAGTAATTACATTTCCTTGAGTGTATTCTTTTACAGGCATTCTACAAATCAGTCCTGTTTTTGTTGTATTCTTAGAAATGATTTTATATAAATACAAACTTTCGCTACTCATTCGAGAGAAGAATCCACCTTTAAAAAATTCAGTATAATTCTTTTTAACTTCACCAAAAAAAACTTCAGGAGAAGTAATCATATCTAATTCAGGCTTAATCGCTTGAAATGGTTTAATTAAAGTCATTGGCTTAATTAATTGTTCCTTATGTTACAAGGTAAACAATTTTATAAAAAAAATATATGACAATTCAATTAATATTAATTATTCTTCACTTTTTTTAGGATTTTTCTTGTATCCTTTAATGGTTTCATTAACGGGTAAAGGAGGTAAACCTGCGTTTTCTCTAATTTCTTGACGTAATTGATTTAGGTCTATTCGAGCATTTCTTATTTCTATTGTTTTAATAATTTCAGATAATGTATTGATAATATCCTTTTCATTATTTCCCTTAGTTTGAGGAACATATAATGTTAATATTTGTTGATGACAAACAAAAGTTAAATAATGTTCTTTTACAACTGTTTTACTAGAAGGATTTTTAACATCTTTTAATGTAGGACTTTCAAAAGACCATTTTAAATAAGGAAGTGTACCTGATTTTTCTATAAAAGTAGATCTAATATCTATCTGTGATTGAGTGGCTTTCTCAATAATATCTTGTTCATATTTTAAATGGAGTTCTAATATTTTTTGAGTTGTCTTTTCTTCTTCTCCTTTATAAAATTCAGAAATAGGAGTATTAAATAATTGAAGAACAAATTGATCAATAACATAAGTAATGTCTCTACTCGCTCTAGATCTTATCCAACCTTTATTCAAATGAATGGTAAAAAAACTATTTTTTTCATTGAAAACTTGAATAAATCCTTTTTTAGTTTTTATAGCACCACTTCTATAATTTTTAAATACTATTTCTTCTCCATTTTCATATTTTCTTTCCTCTAATAAAATATTCTTTTTAGACCATAATAAATCTTTACCATGCTCTTTACCATTACTATAATTTGTTTCTCTTTTTCTACTTCCATCTTCATAATATAATTTCATCATTCCATGAGGTTCTCCATCTTTATAGTCAGCATTCATTTTCATTTTCTTATTTTTATAATAATGCTTCACCTTTCCATTGGCTAAACCATCTACATATTGAACGGTTTGATCTAAATTTCCATTAAGAAAATACCATTTATGCAAACCTTCTTCTCTTCCTTTTAAATATTTTCCTTCAGATTTTAAAGAACCATTATCAAAATATTCCTTACAGATTCCTGTAGGAAGCCCTTTTTCATCATAATTAATTTCTAATTTTTTAACTCCAGTAGGATACCAATGATATTCTGTACCTACTCTTATTCCATCTTTATAATGAATTTGAGAAGATTTTTCACCTGTTTTATGCCATATTGTTACTTTTCCATTTAATCTACCACCTTTAAATTCTGCTCTGGATTTTTTCTTTCCATTTTCATAATCTTCATAAGCCACTCCTGTAAAAGCTTCTATATGATTGACTTGATAAAATTTACCATCTCTTTGTAAATCTAATTGATTTAAAGGAGCTTTTTTTTGTGCATCCAAAGAAAAAGAAAGAGATAGACTGATAATTAAGAAAAAAAATGTTTTCATTTTATACTGATTTAGCCTTTTTATTAACTGATTTCGATATTCTAAAATTGTATTTTAAAACGAAATAAAAATTAAATATACGTTAAACTAATATTTCCCTAACTTCGCAGTTCAAAAATGATTCTTTTCATAAAATATTTTTTGAATGGCAAAGCAATTAATAGAATGTGTACCTAATTTTAGCGAAGGTCGTAATTTAAACATTATTCAACAAATTACAGATGTAATAGAAAGTGTTGAAGGAGTAAAATTGTTAGATGTTGATCCTGGCAAAGCAACCAATAGAACTGTAGTTACTTTTGTTGGAGAACCCGAGCCTGTAATTCAAGCTGCTTTTTTAGCAATCAAAAAAGCAAGCGAAATTATAGATATGAGTAAACATAAAGGAGAACATCCTAGAATGGGGGCTACTGATGTTTGTCCATTAATTCCTATTTCAAACATAACGATGGAAGAAACAGCGAAATGGGCTCATCAATTAGCTGAAAATGTAGGGCAATTTTTAGAAATTCCTATTTATATGTATGAATCAGCAGCAACAAGTCCTGAAAGAAGAAATTTAGCCACTGTTCGTTCTGGAGAATATGAAGGTCTTCCTGAAAAATTATCTAATCCAGAATGGAAACCAGATTATGGACCTGCTAAATTTAATGCTCAAGCAGGAGCAACAGCTATCGGTGCTAGAGACTTTCTGATTGCATATAATGTAAATTTGAATACCACTTCAGTAAGAAGAGCCAACTCTATTGCCTTTGATATTAGAGAAAAAGGAAGGGTTAAAAGAATAGGAGATCCTATTGTTGGTAAAATAGCAACAGATAAAAATGGAAACTCTGTTAGAATTCCAGGTACTTGTAAATCTGTAAAAGCTATTGGTTGGTTCATTGAAGAATATGGGGTAGCTCAAATTTCTATGAATTTGACTAATATTAATGATACTCCTTTACATAAAGCATTTGAAGAATGTAATAAAAGTGCTACTAATAGAGGTATTCGGGTGACAGGTTCTGAATTAGTAGGTTTAGTTCCTTTAAAAGTGATGTTAGATGCAGGAAAATATTTTTTGACACAACAAAAAAGATCTTTAGGGATAAGCGAAAGTGAAATCATAAAAATTGCTGTAAAAACTTTAGGTCTTGATGAGTTAGGTCCTTTTGATCCCCAAAAGAAAATTATTGAGTATCAACTGCAAGAAAATAATTCTCGTCCTTTAGTACAAATGAACTTAGGTCGTTTTGCTGATGAAACAGCTTCTGAAAGTCCTGCTCCTGGAGGAGGATCTATTTCTGCTTATGTAGGAGCTTTAGGTGCTTCTTTAGGAGGAATGGTGGCTAATCTTTCTGCTCATAAAAGAGGTTGGGATGCTCAATGGGAAACTTTTTCTCAATGGGCAGAAAAAGGACAACAACTGAAAGATGAGTTATTATATTTAGTAGATGAAGATACTCATTCTTTTAATGCTGTTATGACTGCATTTAGACTTCCTAAAGGAAGTAGTGAAGAAAAAGAAATAAGAAAAGAAGCTATTCAAAACGCAACGAAGTATGCTATTGAAGTGCCTTTTAAAGTCATGGAGGTATCTTATAAAGTATTTGATTTATGTAAAGCTATGGCGGAAATAGGAAACCCTAATTCTGTTACGGATGCTGGTGTAGGGGCATTATGTGCTAGAGCAGCTATTCATGGAGCTTTTTTAAATGTAAAAATCAATGCAGAAGGATTAAATGATAAAACATTTATAAAAAACATTTTATCCAAAGGAAAAAAATTAGCAAGTAGTGCTAATAAATTAGAAAAAGAAATTATGAAAATTGTTGAAGATAAAATTTAATTATTCTCAACAATTTTGTACCTTAGTTAATCATTATTGAATAGAAAACTAAACATTTTATATTATGAAACATTCTTTGTTAAGTATTTTTATATTTCTTTCTTTTATGTTGGTGAGCAATACAGTTACAGCACAAAAATATAAAGTAGCTCCTAAAACATCAAAAAAAGAAATTCAAAAAGAAAACTCTTCTATTTCTGTAAAAAAAGAAACTAAAAAGAGAGTAGAACAACAACTCATTAAAATTGATAAAGAGTTGAATTTGAATAAAGAACAAGAAGAACAGACTAAAGAGTTGTTACAACTTTATTTTGTAGAAACGGAAAAAATTCAAAGAAATAAAGATCTTACAGAAGAGAAAAGACGTGTTCAATATCAAGAAAATCGAGATAATTTTACTGAAAAATTTGAAGCTATTTTGTCTTCAGAACAATTAGTGATCTATCATAAGAAAAAGAATGAAGCCGTTAAGAGTAGAAAATAATTTCATTTTTAATTGCATCTAAATCGGTATCAAATTTTTTTTGATACCGATTTATTTTTTATAAAACAACAAAAATCTTGATCTTCGCATCTTTATAAATAGTATCACGTTTTAAAGCAATAAATTAAATGAATTTGAAGCACATCCATAATAGTATTTATATTTTTATCATTGTAATGATAAGCATGGCTTATTCTAGTTGTAATTCTTCTACAATGTCAACAAATCCACATTCTTTTGGAGCTCTTAATAAAATTTTAGTGGTATGTGATCAAGATTTATGGGATGATCATATTGGAGATACAATAAGATATTATTTAGGAGCTGCATATCCTGTTTTACCTCAGCCAGAACCTATGTTTGATTTACAGCATGTAACTGCTTCTAAATTTGAAGGAGCAAGGCAATTACATTATATGAGAAGTATTCTTTTTATAGGAGAAATGACTTCAACAAATAGTCCAACAGGTAATTTAATCAAAAAAATGATTGGAGATGACAATATCTCTAAAATGAGAGCAAAAGGAAATCAAGCCAATATTAAAGTGGGCAAAAATCGCTGGGCGAATAATCAAAGAGTATTGTTTTTATATGCTGATGGAGATAATGCTATTATAGATGGTATAAAATCAAAAGCAGGAGCTATTGCTGATGTAGTACAAGAAGTAGAAAGATCCGTTTTAGATGCTAGAATATATATCAAAGGACAAAGTGGAAAAGCTAATGAATTAATTAAAAATACATTCAATATTAAAATTCCTATTCCTTCAGAATATGTACTTGCTCATCATGATAAAGATAAAAAATTTGTGTGGTTAAGAAAAATTGATAATGCCAATGATTTTCATATTATGGTTTATGAATTGCCTTATGAAAATGTAGAACAACTGAGTCCTCAAGGTATAAAATCAGTACGAGATAGTTTAGGAAAATGGTATGTTGAATCTGGACAAATTGAAGGTTCTCACATGCAAGTAAATGATATAGATTTACGGTTATATGATGAATCTATTTCCTTGAATAATCAAAGAGCAATGAATGTTCGAGGAATTTGGGAAATGAGTGATTTTAAAGATATGATGGGAGGAGCTTTTTCTAGTTATATGATTTTAGATAGCAATAATAATAAACTTATTTTTATTGATGGTTTTGTATATGCTCCTGGAGAAAGGAAAAGAGATCGAATGCAAGAAATAGAATTGATTTTAACCCAAACTCAAATACTTCAATAACTCAATAATAATATAATATCAGAATGCTTTCAACTATTTTTTTAAATCAAGTTGGAAGCATTTTTTATAAGAATTATTAGACTTTATATAAAAGCACTTCTTAAAAAATATTATCTTGTTCGATGGATGAACATTAAATTTTATTTTTTAGATTAAAATAACCAGAATGAATCCTTTCTGGAAAAAAAAACAAGACATTAAAAAACTTTCTGATAGTGAACTTATTGAAAAATTCCATCAGGAACAAAAACAAGAATACTTTGCTGAATTGTATCAAAGGTACTCTCATTTAGTGTATGGTACTTGTTATAAATATTTGAATAATGTATCTGATAGTCAAGATGCAACCATGGAAGTTTTTGAGATTTTATATCAACAAATGAATGCAAAAAAAAATATCAATTCTTTAAATCATTGGATATATACTGTATCAAAAAATACCTCATTAAAATGGATAAAAGCCCAAGAAAAAAATGCATTAAACCATGCTTTTGAAATTGATATCAAAGAAAATGAGACACTTTTTATGGAAAAAAATCTTTTTGATACTCTATGTGAAGAAGAGAATCCATTTGACGATACAATTGTGAATAATGCTATTCAACAATTAAAAAAAGAACAAAAAGAATGTATCACAGCTTTCTTTTTAGAAAGAAAGACATATAAAGAAATTTCTGAACTCTATCAATATCCGATTGCCAAAGTAAAAAGTTATATCCAAAATGGAAAAAGAAAACTAAAAATCATATTATTAGAACATCAATCAATGATAGAATCATGAGTATGTTTAAAAAAATATTTGGCAACAATACCCCTCTTTCAAAAAAAGAAATTCATTCTTATCTCAATGAATCATTAGATAAAGAACAAAAATATAATATTGAAAAAAAGATTTCAGCTAATGATTTTAATGCTGATGCTATTGATGGTTTTTCAAAAGATAAAGATGCTTTAAAAAATGTTCCTTCTTTTAATGATTTTATGTCTCAAAAAAAAGGAACAAATATTCCAAAACAAAAAAAAAT
>JAHDII010000051.1 GCA_020630895.1 Saprospiraceae bacterium | reverse complement strand
TATCTGCAAAATCTACCCAAATAATATTAGGTATTTTTCCTTGACGAATAGTTGTATTTGTGATCCATTCTTCCATAGATGTATTGAGTTGTGAATTGGCTTGATTAGCATAAAACTCAATAGATTGGTTGTCAGAGAAAGCACAAGCTACTGAAAGAGCTGCATCTAGAGTCATTGTCCAAGACATTTCAAAAAGGCTATTACTATTTTCATCAAAATTATTGAATTTTTGAAGTTGATCATTTTTCATATAACCCAAATCATAGGAATTAGAATATTGTCCTTGAAGAGGGATGAAAGAAGAAGGAAAAATTCCTTTTTCTCGTAAACTTGTTTCATCTGGAGCATCTTCGAAGACTAAAATAATTTTACCTTTTGCTTGTTCTACATCCACGATTTCATTAAGAGGTTTATTAATAATTGATGTTGAAGATGTCGATTCTTTATATAATCGTTCTCCTAATGTATTGGTAAATAATGATATTAATCCATCATCATCATAACCTGTATCACAAAAATGAGTTAAAAGAAATACGACTACTTCAGAGTGAGAATCCAAGTATGTTTTTGTTTGTTCTAGAATATTAGAAAGAGCATCGCCTTTACAACCTAATCCTGCACAATCTGTAGTATGTTGTGTAACATATTGACTATTAAATAATACAGGACGAATATCAAAACTTCTTACTCCTACATTCAACATGGTCATCATATCTTGATGTTGAGTTTGAGTATTACATGCATTTGCTCCAACAGTACAACCATTTAATATATACATTCCTGCATCATGTGCTCCAGGCATAGAAATATCTTTCAATGTTACATTCTCTTCTTTATTCATAATAATATTGGTCATCCAATCTTTATAGGTATCTAAAGTTCGATTACTTTTATTTTCATCTTTACAAGAAGAAATTATTATAAATAAAAAGAGAGCATATACATAAGTAGATTTCATATCTAGTTTAATTTTATTTATTTTTAATTCTTTCAAACTCAAAAGGAATATTCATTTCTCCTCCTGAAATAAGAGCATGAAGTTTATCATCTTTTGTATTATACTGAATTATATTGGGAAATTCATTTTCAGGATTTTCACAAGAAAAACTATATTTTTCTATTTTTGATAATTTGAATATTGTTGCTTTAGGTTCTCCTTTTCCTGTTACTTCAAAAGTCCAATGATTATTTTTATTGATTAATAATACATTTTCCATCCAAATAGTATCATTATTTTTTAAAGTATAACCTAAACCTATATATTCTGAATCATTTTTTTTAGTCCAAGTTTCAAAAGTTTGTTGTCCTTCTTTTTCATTTGTTCTTTCCCAATTTCCTAGTAACCAATCAAAATTTTGAGTAGGAATTGGTGCTTCATTTTTCTTATCATTTGTATTACATGATAGAAAAAAGGTAAATATTACAAAAATTAATAATTTTTCCATTTTACTATATTATATGGGTATAAGGTACATATTTCATCTAAAATATTCTAGAATTCATCGTGTTTTGTAGCAAAAAACTATTTTAACTTGTAATTTGTTGTTTCAACTATATAAACATTAAACTTCATTGCAAAGCGTTTATAATTTAATATGAAGTTATTTAATAGTATGTGATGAAAGACATTTTAAAAAATATTAATCGAGCTAAAAAAATTTTAAAGCCCATGAGTGATTTAAAAGAAAAGCAAAGTAAAAGTACAGACAATATTATTCGTAATCATGCCCTTTGGTCAATGGGAGCAGGAGCTTTGATTCCTATTCCTTTGCTTGATAGTGCAGGGGTTGCTGCTATTCAATTAGATATGATTCGTCAAATGACAAAAGTATATCATGTTGATTTTGAAGATACCCGTTACAAAGCAATTGTTTCTACGGTATTAGGTACTTTTTTAGCTCGTGCAGGAGCCAAAAGTTTAATTAAATTAATTCCTATAGCAGGAAGTTATATTGGTGGTGCAGCTATGGGTGTGATGGCTGGAGCAAGTACTTATACTTTAGGAGAATTATTTAAAACTCATTTTGAAAATGGCGGTACGATGCTAGATATCGATTTAGATAGTATGAAACGTCAGTTTGAAGAAAAATTTGAAAAGAATAAGAAGGTAGTTGAGAAAATAAAAGAGGAACATGAGAAAAAACGTAAGGAAGGAAATGACGATGGAGATTTTGTAGTTCATGAAAATACAACAGAAGATGTTATAGAAGATACAACGAAAGATCTTAAGGTAACCGATGGTAAAGATATCCTTAAAGAATTAGAAAAACTATATGATTTAAAAGATAAAGGAGCTATTACCGATACAGAATTTAAAGCTCTAAAAAAGAAAATTATTGATAATTTTAAATAAAAAATATTTGTAATTGGTTATCCTTAATTAAAAAGGATAGCCAATTGCTAAATTAAAATTAATATCTCTAGTAGTGAGATGAGATAATTTTCGAATCGGCCAATAAGTAAGTTTTTGAACTCCATTAGCATCATAATATTCTTGCAAATAATTATTTCTGATAGGATAACCTAAATCAAATCGCATAATAAAATAGGAAAAATCAAGTCGAAATCCAAAGCCAGTTCCGATAGCAAATTGTTTCCAAAAATCCTTAGACAATTGAGCATTTTCTCTACCATCATCTTTTAATGTCCAAATATTTCCAACATCTAAAAATATGGCTCCTTCTAAATACCAAAACATATCAAAACGATATTCCATATTCATTTCCATTTTGAGATCTCCTGTCTGATAAAAAGGCAGCGTATTATTTTCTCCTGCTGTTAATAATTCTCTATATCCACCAGGGCCTACTTCCCTAATACTCCAAGCTCTAAGACTATTGGGTCCTCCAATATGAAACTGTTTCACATAAGGAACTGCATCTGAAAAAGATCCATAAGGTGCTGCAATTCCAACACCTGCTCTAAAAGCAAATGAAGTTCTAGGTGTAAATATTTTAGCATATTTTTGTTCTGCTTCAAATTTTAAATAGTGTGCATATTGAACAGAATCAAATAATAACCATTCTTTAGTAGGGCTAAAACTTTTATTTAAAATTAATTGTTCAATTCCTGATACTTCTCCAAACAATCTTAAAGAAGCTGTTACATCTTCTTTTTTTGCTGCTTCAATGTATGATAGGTCTATACTATTAAAAAATATACCCGTAAAAAGTTGTTTGTCAAAACTTCTTTGCAGGAAAGGATTTCCTGTTAAAATAGTATCAAAAGCAGGTTTTGCTACAGGATTAAAATAAGTTAAACCTGTTTGAGTAAGTTTTACTCTCCATCGTTCTGAAGGAATAATATTAAAACCAAAATTTCCATTTAAAGAATTATAATCATAAAAATTAATGAGGCGTAAATAATCATATCCCAATTGTAATTTTGTAGTTGCTGTAGCTTTTAATTTTTTTAATGTTTTTTTAGGTAAAATTTTCATCGATTTTAAGATGGTAAAAACACCCATATAATCTACAAACTTAGGAAAGCTTAATTCTGCATTAGCATTAACATCAATAGAATTAAATAATTCATCATTATTTTTCAATGCAAATTCTAAACCTCCTTCTACATCAACAGAAAATTTTTCGGCTCCTTTTAATAAATTTCTATTACTATAATTAATACTCATAGACGTTCCAATAGAAACTTGATCAAAAGAAGAATTGTTGGCTGTATTCAATTCTATATCTCCTCCAAGTGCTTGTTTATCTTTTGATGGTAAATAAATATAAAAATCTACAAGTCCTGGAACACTATCACTTTTAACCGCTTTAATAGAAATAAATTTATATAAATCTAAAGATGCCAAACGTACTTTAGTCAGTTCTTCTTGTTCTAAATCATATCTATCTCCACTTTTTAAATGGATATTTCTTTTTAATGTAGGATATTTAATATCTGGATTTCCTCTACTCATAAAAGTAACTCCTCCCTTGATAATATCTTCTTGATATTCACTTCTTTTATTAGGAATATAATTAGGATATACATAAACATTTCCTATCGTATAAATTTGATGTTCTATTGTATCTAAGGGAGATAAAATATTTAAAGTAGCATTCACCTTATAATCCGAAGTATCAACTGCTAAAGGAGCAATATAATTTTTAGTAAAATCTAAATATCCTAAAGTACGCATTTGTCGAATGAGGCGAGTTACTTCTTTATTATATAAATCAACATCAACAGGTAAGCCACTTTTAAGATAACTTTCTTCTTTAGTATCATTTAATATTCGCTGAATATATCTGTCTTTAGATTGGTGTTGAATCGTATCAAAATAATATCGACGATATGGATAAACGGTGTAAGTGTTAAACGTGAAATGTTTAGTAGTATCTACATTATACTCTACTTGAGCATTAAAATATCCTTTGTGTTGCATATAGCTTTTCATAGCTTTTGCCGTACTTTTCACTAAACTTTCTTCTTGTATTACAGGAGCTTCTGCTAAAACACGATTCACCCAATTGCTCCATTTAGAGGTATCTGCTTCGCTTTGATTTTTAAAATAAAACCAAAGACGAGTTCTAAATAATCCTAAAAATTTTGAATTGGGTTTTTGTTTATAATATTTAGATAAATCATATAATAAATCTGCTTTATCTTCTATTTTTTCAGAGGACTCAATTTTTACTGTATTTTTTTCTACTAATTTTTCTCCCTCTTGTAAATATTTGGTAGTATTACAACTTGATGCTACAAATAGAAGTAGTATTGGGAAAAAAAGAATTCCTATTTTTTTTATAATATACAAACTCAATTATTTCTAAAGTATAATGCTTTCTAAAGCCAATATTAAATACATTCGTTCTCTACAACAAAAAAAGTACAGACAAAGGTATGATAAATTTATTGTTGAAGGGACTAAAATTATATCTGAAATTTTACAATATCCTAATATTGATATAGAATATATGATTGCTTCTTCTTCTTGGTTGCAAAAATATTCTCATTTATATCCTCATATCCCTATCATAGAAAGCAACGAAAAAATAATGAAAGAGCTGTCTTCCTTTAACACTCCTTCTGATGTATTAGTAGTTATACCGACACTATCTCCTTCTTTAGATGAAAATATCATTCAAAATGATATTTCATTATTTTTAGATGGTATTCAAGATCCAGGTAATTTAGGAACTATTTTAAGGATTGCTGATTGGTTTGGTATTCAACATGTTTTCTTAGGAGAAGGGACTGTCGATTTATATAATCCTAAAGTTATTCAATCTTCTATGGGAGCGTTTTTAAGAGTGCATTGTTTTCATTATTCTATAGAAAACTTAGCAGAACAATTTCCTAATATTCCAATTATGGGTGCCGATTTACAAGGAGACAATATTTTTGAACTTTCTCCAGAAAAGAAAAAAGGAATTATTGTTATTGGAAATGAAGGAAATGGAATTTCTAATGAAACACGAAAATATATTCATCAACGGATCAATATTCCTGCTCATGGCAAAGCAGAATCTTTAAATGCTGCGGTAGCAACAGGGATTATTTGTGCTATTTTTAGAAATTAAAAAAGATATGAAACTTTGTTTCATATCTTTTTTAATTTGCGATTTATAATAGATTTTATATTATTTTGTTACAACTACTTTTTTAGCAATTCTATGAACACCTTTTTGAATTTCTACAAAATAAACTCCATTTGTTTCATTAGATAAATCTAAAGCAATGATTTCATTTCCTTGATAAGATTGCATGGTTCCAATTTGGCGACCTAACATATCTCTAACAATCACATCATAAGCATCATTATCTTCAAAACGAACATCTAAATTTACGATACCATTTGTAGGGTTAGGAGCTACTGCTACTTGGCTGTTTAATATGTCTATTTCTGTATTACTCACTTGCCCTGCTATTAAAGTAGCTCTTGGACCTTCAAGAATAGCTCTCATTAAATCAACTTGACCTTGAGTAAAAGTAACTTGACAAGCTTCCAATGAATAATCCATATAATTCTCCCACATATCTGGTAAATCATCCATTTCATCTATACATGTATTTTTTGTAGGTTCACAACCTATTGCTTGTGAACTATCTCCTGCATTTGGAGTATCATCAATTCCGTCATCAGACATACATCCATCTTCACCTAGAATTGTTAAAGCATTTCCCCAAATATGAGCTAATCCTAAGTAATGTCCTACTTCATGGACAGTTGTTCTTCCTTCAAAATCAACACTTCCCAATCCTTCAATTGTTGCAGTTCTATCTCTACCTCCAAAAGCAGGATAATGAATAACGACCCCATTATATTCTTCATCTGCGGGAGAAGCACCTGGAGGAAAATTATTTAAGTCAGGATATTCTGATAAATTAACTGGAGGATAGGCTAGTCCTAAAATTAATCCTATTATACTAGGTTGAATATTACATACCCAAATATTTAAATGAGTATTAGTATCGTAAGGACTACTTCCTCCATTAGCAGAGTTTTTTAGTTTATGATCCTCAAAACCTGTAAAAAGACCAACACTAAACGTTTCTGTTGTTTGAACTCTTTCAATAGCTACTAAATTAAATTCAATCATCGGATCCGCAGCAATAGAACCAAATTCAGTTCTCAAATTGGCAAAGTCTGCATTTAAGGCACGAAAATCTTCATTCAGTACATCTATTTGATCTTGAATTATCTGATCTGAAATATTTTCTTCTGCTTCTTTCCATACTACATGCACTACTACATCTATCGTATAAACACTACTACTACGATTATAATCTGGTCCTTTTTCTTTTGCTTTTCTAAAAGTATGTTCTACTAAATTTTGATAGCCTGGAAATTGATTTTCCATCGCTTCCATTAATATATTATGTCCACATTTTTCTGAATGGATATGTTCTTCATTTTGAGCTACTAATGAAGTAACAAAAAATAAAAATAAAATTTGTACTATAAATAGTATACGTTTATTCATTGCTCTATTTTTTATGATATAAATAATATTTTGATACAGCGAAAATACGCTATAATTTTTATTTATTTTAGAAATTCAATACATATATCTAATAATTGTCCTGTATGTGCTGGTAGTTCCTCTTTCTCATAAGGATGAGAACCTCCAAAAACATGATTAGCTCCTTCAATAATTTCTAATTGTGCTTGAGGATACCATTCTTTCATTTGGTAAGCACTATTGACAGAAACAGCGGGATCTTCTGTTCCATGAATTATCAACCAAGGCTTAGAAAACGAACGTGCTGCTTTTTCTACATCAAACTTTTCTTTATTCTGAATTACATCTTCATGTAACTGATAATATAAAGGCATTTTCTGCTGAGTTCTACCATTTATAATATAATGAACTCCTTCTTTTTTCCAAGTATCTAAAACTTCAGGATGCCTTGAAGCAAAGCCTAATTGTTGAACAGAAGCCAAGGTTATTAATCTTTTAATACGAGAATCTCTTGCTGCCTTAACAATAGCCAAACCTCCTCCTCTACTATGCCCTACTAATGTAATATCATTCATATTATACCTTCCAGTATTATTTTGAGCTAACCAATCTAAGACCACATCTAAATCTGCCTCTTCTTTAGAATAATTATTCCTACCAAATGCCTCTAAATCTCCAAATTCTAAAGGATTTTCAGGAGTAGTACCATTATGAGAAAAATTGAATTTTACAAAATAGTAATTATTTTGAGCAAAAGACTCAGCCATCAAATGCCAATGTCCCCAATCTTTAAAGCCTTTAAAGCCATGAAGAAGAATTATGATAGGTTGATTTTCTTTTTTATTCAAATAATATGTATCCAATAGCACTGGACGACCATGTTTTCCTTCAACCTTTATATCTTTGCGGATGTTCATAAGACAATTGTTTTATTAAAATGATCTTGATGAATATATTTCATCAACTACAAACATACAAATTCATGGTGAAATCATTGAATACAATAAAAGGACCTATTGAAGAAGAATTAAAAGAATTTGATCTTCGTTTTCGTGATGCCATGAAAAGTAAAGTTCCTTTATTAGATAAAGTGACTCGATATATCGTAAAAAGAAAAGGGAAACAGGTTCGTCCTATGTTTGTTTTTTTAGCCGCTAAATTAGCAGGAGAAGTTAATGAATCTAGTTATCATGCTGCTTCATTAGTAGAAATGTTGCATACCGCTACTTTAGTTCATGATGATGTAGTAGATGATGCTATAGAACGTCGTGGTTTTTTTAGTATTAATGCATTATGGAAAAATAAAATTGCTGTTCTAGTAGGAGATTATTTATTATCTAGAGGATTACTTTTAGCTTTAGATAATAATGAATATCAATTATTACAAATCCTTTCAAGAGCTGTAAAAGCTATGAGTGAAGGAGAATTACTTCAAATGGAAAAAGCAAGACGCTTAGATATTAAAGAAGATTTATATTATACCATTATCGAACAAAAAACAGCTTCTTTAATCGCTGCTGCTTGTAGTGCAGGTGCTGCATCTACTACCCAAGATCAAGAATTAATTGAAAAGATGCGATTGTTTGGAGAAAAAATAGGTATGGCATTTCAAATTAGAGATGATCTTTTTGATTTTGGTACTGATGATGTAGGAAAACCTTTAGGTATAGATATTAAAGAAAAGAAAATGACTTTACCTTTAATTTATGCTTTAGAAAATGCTCCAACTTCTGAAAAGAAAAAAATAATGAATATCATAAAAAAGCATAATAATAAACCTGATAGAGTAGCTGAAGTTATTCAATTCGTAAGAAATAGTGGAGGTTTAGATTATGCTACAACAGTTATGAATCAATTTAAAAAAGAAGCTTTTGATATTTTAGCAACTACTCCAGATTGCCCTGCTAGAGATTCATTAGAAAGTTTAGTTATTTTTGTTACTGAAAGAAAAAAATAAAATATCAAAACATGGAAAAATCGAATAAAATAAATGCTTCATCTGCTCCTAAACCTGTAGGAGCTTATCCACATGCTCGAAGAGTAGGAAATTTGTTGTTCCTTTCTGGTGTAGGACCTCGACATCCTGAAACAGATGAAACACCCGGAACAAAATTAAGTGCTAAAGGAAATTATTTAGAGTTTAATTTTGCAGAACAATGTCATCAAGTATTTAAGAATGTTAAAACTATTTTAGAAGCTTCTGGTGCAAAATGGGAAGATCTTGTAGATGTTACGGTATTTTTAACTGATATGCAGAGAGATTTTCATACATATAACCAAATATATGCTGAATACTTTGGTGATATTCAGCCTTGTAGAACTACTTTAGGAATTACATCTTTACCTACTCCTATTTGTATAGAATTAAAATGTATTGCTGTTATTAATGATTAATAATTATGGAAGATTGGGAAGTAGATTTTAAATGGTTAGAAGTGAAGCATACTGTAAAAAAGGCAATGGGAAAAGAACAACTTCCCGATATGAATGCTATTTTATTTTTAATAGGAATTCAAGAAACAGGTGTTTTAAAAGAGGAATATACTAAAGAAGAAAAACAAGATTTAATGCATGTAGCTATATGTTCTTTATTGACCCAAGATGGACATTTTGAATTTATAGGAAGAGATGAAGATGGTTGGCCTCATTTCAAACAAATTACAACTCTAGACATTAAGGGAGTTAAAGAACAAGGGCGTTTATTACAAGAAAAAATTATTCAATACTTTAATTCATAAATTATTTATCAATATTAACATGAAAAATTTACTATTCTTATTTTTAATCAGCATTTGCTTTTCTTACTCTAGTTGTGGAAACAAAAATAATGGTCCCCAATACGATGTTGTTATAGAAACAGATTATGGAAATATGAAAGTCATGTTATATGACGAAACACCCAAGCATAAAGCCAATTTTTTAAAATTAGCTAAAGAAGGTTTTTATAATGATTTATTATTTCATCGAATAGTAAACGGCTTTATGGTACAAGGAGGAGATCCAGAATCTAAAAATGCTCCTTTAGATAAAAGATTGGGTTCTGGTGGTCCTGGTTATACTATTGAAGCAGAAATTGGATTCCCTCATTTTAAAGGTTGTTTAGCTGCGGCAAGAAACAATAATCCTGAAAAAAGAAGTAGTGGTTCTCAATTTTATTTAGTGCAAGGGAAAGGGGCAATGAATCCGAATCAATTACCAAAAAATAATTATACCCAAGCACAAAAAGATTTATATGCAAAAATAGGAGGAACTCCAGCACTAGATATGGCTTATACTGTTTTTGGAGAAGTAGTTGAAGGAATAGAAGTGATTGATAAAATTGCAGCTGTTCCTGTAAATGGGGAACGTCCTAAGGAAGATGTAAAAATGAAAGTTCGATTGAAGTAATTTATCTATTTGCGGATAAATCCGCAAAGTCCACAGAAAATGGGTCCACAGACCACAGTTATGATTACAATTATTTTGAAAACAGTATTTTGTAGATTTTAGGCAACTTGAATTCATTCATGAATATTCATATCATTACCATAGGAGATGAAATCTTAATTGGACAAATTATTGATACCAATTCTGCTTGGATGGGACAACAACTCAATCTAGCTGGATTTAAAATTACATCTATCAAAACCATTTCTGATCAATTAGAAGATATCAAAAAAACAATATCTGTTTCTATTCAAGAAGCAGATATTGTTTTAATGACTGGGGGTTTAGGAGCTACTAAAGATGATGTTACTAAAAAAGCTATAGCAGATTATTTAGGTCTTGAAATGTATTTTGATGAGGAAATGTATCAAAAAATTATTTCCTTTTTTAAAAGGTTAGGACGACCTACTAATGAGCTACATCGTTTACAATGTATGATGCCTCAAGGAGTTCAATTACTTGAAAACAAAATGGGTACTGCTCCTGGAATGTGGTTTGATGTTCAAGGAAAAATTCTAATTTCAATGCCTGGTGTTCCTTATGAGATGAAGCATATTATGTCTGAAAGAGTTATTCCTAGACTTAAAGAAATTTTCGGATTAAAACCTATTTTTCATAAAACATTATTAACAGCAGGACATGGAGAAACAGAAATTGCTCAAGAAATTGAAGCAATAGAACAAAATTTACCTTCTTATATTAAAATTGCTTATTTACCCAATTTAGGAGAAGTTCGTTTAAGAATTTCTGCTTTTGGTTCTTTTAAAGATTCTCTTAAAAATTTACAAAAAGAAGTAGAACATATTGCTCTACAAATTACAGAAAAAATGGGTAGTGCTATTTATGGTAAAGAAGAAGAAAATCTTCAAACTGTTTTAGGACAACTATTATTAAAAAATAATTTAACTCTAGCTACAGCAGAAAGTTGTACCGGAGGAAATATTGCAGCACGAATTGTTCAAATATCAGGTTCTTCGGCTTATTTCCAAGGAGGGATTGTTGCTTATTCTAATGAATTAAAAATGAAACAACTTCATGTGAAGTCTAAAACATTAGAACAATGGGGAGCCGTGAGTGAAGCAACAGTAAAAGAAATGGTTGCAGGAGCTATTCAAAATTTGAATGTAGATATTGCTATTGCTGTTTCAGGTATTGCAGGTCCTAATGGAGGAATTCCTAATAAACCAGTAGGTACCATTTGGATTGCTGTAGGAAATCATTCAAAAATTGAAACTCGCTTGCTTCAATTAGGAAAAGATCGATTAAAAAATATAGAATATACTACAAAACAAGCCTTGAATTTTGCTCGATTATTTATTATTAATAATGTTTAATGTATTTTTGCATCAAGTTTGAAATTCAAAGTGTATAATTTTAAGTTAACAACTCCTTTAAATCTAAAAATAGGCTAATGGCAAAATTTGAACTAATTATGCCCAAGATGGGCGAAAGTATCATGGAAGCAACCATTTTAAAATGGGTGAAACAACCTGGGGATCGCGTTGAAGAAGATGAAACCATTTTAGAAATAGCAACAGATAAAGTAGATTCTGAAGTTCCTTCTCCTGTTGAAGGCGTTATTCAAGAAATTCTTTTTGAAGAGGATGAAACTGTAGAAATAGGAAAAGTTATTGCAATTATTGAAACAGATGCTGCAGAAGCTGAAACTACTCCTTCTAGTGTAGTTGAAAATATTCCTTCATCGAATGGAAAATCTGAAGTACCCGTTAAAGAAACTACAGAAGTACATCAACCAGTTACTGTTCAGCAACCTGCTCCATCTGCTAATGTTCAAGGTACTCGTTTTTATTCTCCTTTAGTTAAAAATATTGCTAAAAACGAAGGCATTCAAATTGCAGAATTAGAAGCCATTTCTGGTACTGGAAAAGATGGGCGAGTGACGAAAAAAGATATGTTAGCTTATGTAGAACAAAAGAAATCAGGACTTGTACAAACTCTTAATACTCCTAGTCAGAAAGTAGCTACAGTTACTCCTCCAAAACAGCAACCAGTACAACAAGTCAACCCTGCTAAAAGTATGGGAGGAGATGTTGAGGTGATTGAAATGGATAGAATGCGTCGCTTAATTGCCGATCACATGGTGATGTCTAAACATACTTCTCCTCATGTCACTTCTTTTGTTGAAGCAGATGTTACGAATATTGTAAATTGGAGAAATAAAGTCAAGAAAAATTTCCAAACTCAATATGGTGAAAAAATTACGTTTACACCTATTTTTATTGAAGCCTTAGCTAAAACGATTAAGGATTTCCCAATGATTAATGTTTCTGTTGATGGTCATAACATCATTAAAAAGAAAAATATTAATATTGGAATGGCAACTGCCTTGCCTTCAGGTAATTTGATTGTTCCTGTTATTAAAAATGCGGATCAATTTAATTTGTTAGGAATTACGAAACAAGTGAATGATTTAGCTAATAGAGCTAGAAATAATAAATTAAAACCAGAAGATATTCAAAATGGTACTTATACGATTACCAATGTAGGAACATTTGGAAATGTAATGGGAACACCTATTATTAATCAACCACAAGTAGCTATTATGTCTGTAGGAATTATTAAGAAAAAACCTGCTGTAATAGAAACTGAATTTGGTGATGTAATTGGCGTACGTCATATGATGTATCTTTCTCATTCTTACGATCATCGTGTAGTAGACGGATTTTTAGGAGGCTCTTTTTTAAGACGTTTTGCGGATTATTTAGAAGCATTTGATGTGAATCAAACTATATAAGATTTAAGTTGCAGATAAATCTGCAAAGTTTGCAGTTTATTCGTCCACAGAACACAAATACTCCTAGAGTAGTTTTAAAAATAACATTTTATGAAATCTAATATAATTACTCTTTAAAACAAAAAAAAGGAATTGCTTAAGCAGTTCCTTTTTTTATTCTTCATAAATGGTATTATCCCCTCGATGTCTATCTATTGGTATTTTAACAAAAAAAGTACTTCCTTTTTCCACTTCAGATTCTACCCAAATTTTTCCGCCATATCGTTCAATTATTCTTTTACAAGTAGCCAAACCAATGCCACTTCCTATTTTATAACTATGCTTATGAGCTTGAACAAAAGGCTCAAAAATAGTTTCTAATTTACTTGGTTCTATACCTATCCCATTATCTCCAAAGGAAATGATATAAGCGTCTTCTTCTTCTTTTACTTTTATTTCAATAACAGGCTCTTTTGCTTTCTTACGATATTTAATAGCATTACAAAGTAAGTTTTGAAATAATTGAATAAAGGGAGTTTGGTGACTAATAATTATAGGTAATTTATCTGATGCTATAGTTACATTATTATTTTCAATTCTCCTATTAATATTATTCATTACCATCACTAAAATATGGTTCAAATCTACAGGAGCAGTAGGTTTTCTTAATTTTCCAGCTTTTGCAAATACAGATAAATCATCTAATAAAATGGTCATTCTTTCACTAGCATCCTGAATATAATTCAAAAATTCATATTCTTTATCATCTTCATTTATATGTTTTGCCAATAGCTTACTAAAACTTTTAATCGTCCGTATTGGTTCTTTTAAATCATGAGAAGCAATTCCAACAAAGCGATCCAAATTTTTATTGGCTTGTATCAATTCTAAATTGTGTTTTTCTTGTTGTTGAATAAGCTCTTTTTGCATTTGTAATTCTTGCTCCTTCATTTGCAGCTCCATTCTAGATTGAATTCTAAAAATGCTAAAATCTTTTTTCTTAGTATAAATTTCTGATTGAAGTTCATATAACTCTTTGGATGTTTCCAAAGCTTCATTAATTCTTCCTAGTTTTTCAAAAACAGTAATGAGTTCTATTAATAAATCTTTAGTTAACTCATTAAATCCTACTTCTCTACAAATAGGTAAACATTCTTTCCCTATTTCTGCTGCTTTAATAAGTTCGCCATTAATATGATTACATCTAAAAATAGTAATCATACAAGTAATATAAATATTATTTTGAAGATTTAATTTTTCACAATAAGAAATACCTTTTTCAGCATAAGACAACGATTTATCTATATTACCATTATGGTAATTAAATTCACTTAAATTAGATAAGGTTGATGCTTGTAAACCATCAAAACAATTTTGTTCACAAAGTACTAGAGCTTTTTCTAAATATTCTATTGAAATATCAAATTGTTTTTGTTTACCTAGAATAACCCCCATATTCACTAAATTCAACGCTAATGAATAAACATCATTTCCTCGTTCTAATAATCGTTTAGCTTCCCTCATGTATCTTAAGGCTTTAGGGAAATCATCTAAATCAAGGAATACAATTCCTACATTCATTAAACTTTTAGCAATACTTTCATCGTTTTCCTTTAATTCTCTTTTTAATTTTAAAGATTCTTTATAACAACTGAATGCTTCTGAATATCTATTTATTCTAGTGTATAAATTTCCTAATAGATTTAAAGATTTGGAAACCCCTACTCTATCATGCTGTTCTCTAAATTTATTTAAACAACTATTCGCATAATCTAAACCTATATCATATTGTCCTAAATAATAATGTATGTTTCCCATATACATCATTAAATAAGAATATTCTATAGCAAATCCATGATTATTTTTAAACAACGAAATAGATGATTCTGCTATTTCTAGTGCTTTATGGGAATTACCTATATAAATATAAGATTGAACTAGTTTTAAAGAAGATTTAATAATACCTGGAATAAAATTATACTCTATTGAAAATGCATGAGCTTCTTGAATTAGCAATAAAGCCTTTTGTGGCTCTCTGCTAATCCATTTCCCACTATTTTTTAATAGTGTCTCT
>JAHDII010000050.1 GCA_020630895.1 Saprospiraceae bacterium | reverse complement strand
AAAATACTTCTGCCGTTTCTACAATGATGCTGGCTAACGGAAAAATATTATTAGAAGGAAATATGGATCATCCTTTTGAATTGAAGCAAAAAGAATTTTTTAAAATTAGAAAAATAGAAGATTTTGCTTTTACTCCTGATAAAAAACATTTATTCATTACTTCTGGTTTTGATCGATTAAAAGAAGGAAGTACTCAAGAAGATAAATACAATTGTTTATTGGCATGGAATATTAAAACTGATGATTTTCAAATGGTTCAAGAAACAATTGATCATGGTATTTCTAGTTCAAAAACTTTACGCACAAAGTTTTTAAAAATGCTAAAAAGTACTCACATGAAAATTGAAGGATTAGTCATTCTTCCTAATAATCGTTTAATTTTTGGTGTACGAGAAAAAGGAACAGATTTTAATGATCCTATTTATACAAGTACTTTTATAGAATGTACTTATCAAATCAAAAATGACGCATTTATTTTAAATAATGATTTTAGAATTTCTTATGAAATGAATACCGATGAAGTACGAAAAGGCTTAGGATTATCGAGTATTACTTTTGATCATGAAAAACAAATGATTTATTTTACGACATCTTATGAAGATGGTCCTGAAGGAAAACAAACTTTAGGTTCATATATCTGGCGTTTGTCATTAAAAGATTATGAAAATAATAAAAAAGCTACTGTTGTAATGGATAAAAAATCGAACCCGTTTTTTATGCCACACAAAGCAGAAGGAATTGCAAAATTTGAGGATCAAACTTTTTTTATTATTCATGATAATGATAGAACAGATGTTCCTGTAAAATTACCTAATGGAAAACTTGTTTCTAGAAAAAATAATGAAGCTGTATATTCTATTATTAAAATAGTAGAATAATTTTTCATGTCATCTATTTTAGAAATTTTAAAAAATAATTTTGATGCTTCTTTTTTTAAAACATCAAAAGAAGATTTATTGAAATATGGAAAAGATTGGACTAATTTTATTCCTCCCAATCCTTTAATTATTATTTTTCCAAAAACTATTTTTGATGTTCAAAAAATAGTACAATTGGCTAATGAGCATCATTTTGTATTAGTCCCTTCTGGAGGAAGAACAGGCTTATCTGCTGGAGCAGTAGCTGCACAAAATGAAGTTGTAGTATCTATGGATAAGATGGATAAAATTTTATCTTTTAATGAACTCGAACAAACTATACAAGTTGAAGCAGGTGTTATTACAGAAAATATAAAAAAAATTGCAGAAGAAAATAATTTAATTTTTCCTATTGATTTTGCGTCCAAAGGTTCTAGCCAAATTGGTGGAAATATTGCAACTAATGCAGGAGGAATTCAAGTGGTAAAATATGGCTTAATTCGCAATTGGGTAACAGGTTTAAAAGTAGTTACGGGCAGAGGAGAAATTTTAGAATTAAATCAAGGTTTAATTAAAAATGCTACAGGGTATGATCTTCGCCATTTATTTATTGGTAGCGAAGGAACTTTAGGTTTTATTGTTGAAGCAACACTCCAATTCATTTCTCCTCCCAAAAATAAGCAAGTCATTTTATTTGGGCATCCTAATATCGAAGCAGTCATAAAAACCATGAGTACTTTCAGAAAAAAAATCGATTTTCTAGCTTTTGAATTTTTTTCTGATTCGTGCGTAGATTATGTAATGGAACATACTCAAGTAGATACTCCGTTACCTCAGCGATTTCCATATTATTCTATTTTAGAATTTGAATCTAATGATGGAAAAAATAATGACATTGTTTTTCAATTATACCAAGAATTATATCAAGAAAAAATAATTCTAGACGATGCTTTTGGAAGTGATTCTATCAGTATTAAAAAAATATGGGGATATAGAGAAAATATTAGTGCTTCCATTTCTTCTTTTTCTCCTTATAAAAATGATCTTTCTGTTACGATTTCTAATATTCATTTATTTTTATTAGAGATAGAAAAGGTAGTTGTAAACCATTACCCCCTTTTTAAGATTCTTTGGTATGGACATATTGCAGATGGAAATTTACACTTAAATATTATTAAGTCTAATGATATTTCTATTTCAGAATTTGAAAAAAAATGTAAAGAAGTCAATATTCTTATTTTTGAAATCGTACAAAAATATAAGGGTTCTATCTCCGCCGAACATGGTGTAGGTTTATTAAAAAAATCTTATTTAGAATATTCAAAAAGTCAAGAAGAAATTTTTTATATGAAAATGATTAAAAATATTTTTGATCCTAATCATATCATGAATAAAGGAAAAATTTTTGATGCATAATAAATTCTATTATAATTATTTTCTAGAAAATTTACTTTCCCAACTCTCCCCTTTTGCTGTTGCAGTATAATAAATAAAATTTGTATCAGTTTTGTTTATTTTGACATTCATTATCTCTCCTTTTTTAAAAGGAAAATTAGGATAATTGGTCTTTTTTAAAGTCATATTATATTCACAATCATTTACCCACTTTAATTTAGATTTCACAAAATACTTTCCCCCTTGATGATATTCCATATGTTTTTTTCCTTTAAAAATCACTTTTACTTTTCCCTTAGGGCTTTCATAATAAAAAACGCCTTCATGAAGTATTTTGCAATCAGTGTTAATAATTTTTTGTTCTACCTTTTTAGAAGGATAAGAAAAAGCCATTAAACAAAAAATACAAATTCCTATTAAACTATTAATAATAAATCGCATACTTTTATTTTTTTAATTTTTGCAACCAATCAATTATTTTTTTAGCAATTTCTTCTCCTTTATCTTCTTGTAAAAAATGACCTGCATTTTTTATAATTTCATGTGGTTGATTTTTAGCACCAGGAATTACTCCTTGAAACATTTTTTCCAATCCCTTCATAATAGGATCAGAATCTGAAAATAAAGTTAAAAATGGTTTTTGATATTGCATTAATTTTTGCCATGCTTCTCTATTGGGAATCGTTTGAGGATCATCTGAAGTATGAGGAACGATCGCAGGAAATTCTCTTGCACCTTCTTTATACGTTTCATCAGGAAAAGGAGCATCATAAGCAGCAATAACATCTTCACTTAATTCAGAAAAACAACCTTTATTAATAATTTTTCCAACAGGAAAAACAGGCGTTTTTTGAGAATATTCTTTCCATTTATTAAAAGCTTCATTAGGTGATTGATCTCCTGTAGGTAAAATCGTATTAGCAGCAATAACTCGAGAAAATCTTTCTTCCATTTCTACTACAAAACGCAAACCTAATAAGCCTCCCCAATCTTGACAAAATAGAG
Organism: Saprospiraceae bacterium; assembly: GCA_020630895.1. GTDB lineage: Bacteria > Bacteroidota > Bacteroidia > Chitinophagales > Saprospiraceae > JAHDCE01. The sequence goes on along the minus strand of JAHDII010000050.1, from coordinate 12,065 downwards.
TAATATTGTTTAAATCTAATTGAAGAATAAAATCTTTTAGCCATTCTAAATGACTGGCATAAGTATAATTTTTTCTATCTGTAAGTTTATCAGATTTTCCAAAACCAATTAAATCGGGAGCAATACACCTATATCCTCCGTTTACTAAGACAGGAATCATTTTCCGATATAAAAATGACCATGAAGGTTCTCCATGTAATAATAAAATAATATCTCCATCTCCCTCATCCACATAATGCATTCGCAAATTATTTCCTACATTCAAATAATGAGGTACAAAGGGATAATCAGGTAAATTAGAAAACCGATTATCAGGTGTTCTTAAAAACTCCATATATTATTTTATGCTTTTGGTTTAACGTCTTTCCAATTTTCTCCTCTTTCAATTCTTTTAATTTGAGTAGAAGAAATACCAAATTTTTTAGATAATTCTGCTTTTGTTTTTTTACCTTCTAATAAATATTTTTTAAGCAAGGCTACTTTAGAAATGGTTAAAACAGAACTCTTCCCTATTCCTAATTTTTTTTGTCGTTTACCTATATATTCTGATAATTCCGTTCTCGTTACCCATTGTAAATTTTTAGCTCGATCATCTTTCTTATCAAAATTTTTGTGAATTATAAATTCATGTTTTCGACTAGGTTTTTCTACAAATTTCTTAGCTACTTCTTTATGAACAATAAAATATCCCGAACCTTCTATAGCATGAAAAGAAATTACTCTACATCCTCGACTATCTGTTAACCCTTTTAATAAAAATTCTCTTTTTGTATTTTTATCAATTGATTTAACACGTCCTAAATTAGATACATAATATCTTTTAGTTTTTGATTTTCCTTTAAGTCGTACTAAAGCCCATTCTTCATTTTTTAATGATTTAACTTCCATAATTCAACTGTTTTTTTGATTCATAATACAGAGCAACAATACTATTATAAAATAAATTTATTAGTGATATTTTAATAACTTTTTTTGTATTGTTATGCACAATTTAATTATTTTTTTAATAATATGAAAGTTTTTAATCAAGAAATAATAATTTTGCTTTTATAAAATTAAAAAAATTATGAACTCTTATCTTTTCACATCTAAAAGGTTAGGTATTAGAAATTGGTCATTAGAAGATCTTGAACCTTTTGCAAAAATGAATCAAGACAAAGATGTTATGGAATTTTTTCCTAAAACTTCTACCACAAAAGAAACTCGTGAAATGATTCTTCGACTACAGGAAGAGTTCATACATAAGGGGTTTACTTTTTATGCGGTTGAACTTTTAGAAAATAAAGAATTTATAGGTTTTATTGGACTTATACAAACGGTATTTGTAGCTGACTTCACGCCTTGTGTTGAAATTGGATGGCGGCTTAAAAAAAGTGCATGGAATAAAGGCTATGCAACTGAAGGAGCATTACGATGTTTAGAATATGCTTTTAATGAATTAAATCTAAATGAAATATATTCTTTTACTCCTTCTATCAATAAAAAATCTGAACGAGTGATGCAAAAAATTGGAATGAAAAAAGTCAAAGAATTTAATCATCCTAAAATAGATAAAGGACATATTTTAGAAAAACATGTCCTTTATAAAATAGAAAAATAATATAAATATATTTTAGATGAGTATATTAGATGTTATTTCTTTTTAAACTTATCTATAAAATCACTTAAAACAAAAGTATGATTTCCTTTTGATGATATTTTAGTAATCGTTTCCATAAATTGAATAAATCTAATATTATCATCATTCTTCATTAAGTCTGAAGCATTTTTTAATGCTCTTGCTGTAGCAACAGTAGAACGTGCATTTTCTAAATCAGATTCTACTCTAATTTTAGTTTCTAATTTTTTAGCAAATAAGTTTTGAATTGATTTAGGAAAGGTAACATCCTTCATTAAACCATTATGAATAGTAATACCATATTTTGCTAATTCATTTTTTAAAGTATCTGGAATTTCTTGCAATATTTCTTGTTTTCTTTCATTTAATTCCTCGCTTTTAATCGCGCTAATTTGATTTCTAAAATGTACTTGACTATAGCTATGCACCATTTGATTTGCTTGAACAATAGGATTAAAATGTTGATAAAAGATATCAAATTTTTTAATAAATATATCCGCATTATCTATAGAGTATTCAATAAAGTATGAAAATCGTAAGGCAATATTATCTTGAGTTAATACTTCTTGATTTACAACATTTGTTATTTGTATAGATGTTGGAATTGTAATTAAGGAATAATATTTTTTTCTATCAGAAAATTCATAAATACCTGGTTCTAATTTTTTTTCTAATACATTTTTAAAATATAAAAATCCAATATTATTTGGATAAATATCGAATCTTCTTTTAGTTAAAAACATCGCTTTAATTTTTTTAATAAAATTAGAGAAAGACACAAAATATTGGGGAAATTAAATTAAGAATAAATAAAATTTATTCGGTATCCTTTAATTTGCAAGCCGCAATTTTATTGTACTAAAAAAGTACCGTCTTTCTCTAATACATAAGAATGATAAGTTCCATTAAAAACCATTTTACTTGGGAATCGAACCCTAGGCTTAGCTCCGTAATACGCTATTTCTTTCTAAACCTAATATATAATAGCTGACGGTTATTCTTTAAATGTACTAATTAATTTTATATAATTAATATTCGTATTAAATTTTTCTAATTCTTCTGAAGGAATCCAATATTCAAGATGATGATCTAAACCTACTTTTTGAACTGTATAATTTTTAATAAAATCATCCTCTATTTCAAATTCTAATACATGACCAACGCCATAAGTAGGTACATTCCATTCTCTAGTAATTTGTTCTGCATATTCTTGATTCAATACAGGATAGAAAATGGGTTGTCCTATTAATCTAGGAGGAAATTTTTTCCAATTACTTTTTATAATTAAATCTAATTCTGCTTGATTTACGGGTCTAAATAATATCATTACTATTGTTTTTATTATACAATAAACAATAGCTTTTATTTAGTTCCATTTATTTTTGACTTTCTGCAAATTCTTTAAATTTTCTATGCATTTTATTCGTTTGTTTTTTAAAACCTTTTGAATTAAAAAAGCCAACAATTTTCATAAAACCACTCAATCTAAATTCATTTTCTGACACCCATTTCGTTGTGTTTTCATCCACTTCAATAAAATAATTTTTAACCTCATTCCACATTCCTTTCATTTCATAAATTCCAGAAAATTCATCCGGTAAATTTTGAACTGTAATGGTTTCCGTGAGCTCAATTTCTCTTTTGCCAAATTGATATTTGAGTAATGCTTTTGCCCCTTTTTGTCCTTCTTCTCCTGAAATCGTTTCAAAACTAATAAAACCATCCTGCCAATATTGAATATTATCAATATTATCAAATAATTCTACTACTCTTTTTCTAGGAAGATTAATCATTGTTTCAACAGTGTATTTCATGATTTATGGTTTTAAAAAGTATTAAAAATTAAATTTTCCATCTTGCCATTGGAGTAATACTTTGATCAACAAATTCTTTTTTAAAAAATTTATAATATCCCGTAACAGCAATCATAGCAGCATTATCTGTGCAGTATTCAAATTTAGGAATATAAGTGTTCCAATTTCTGTTTTGTCCTTCTTCTTCCAATCGATTTCTTAATCCAGAATTAGCGGATACTCCTCCTGCTATTGCTATTTCAGAAATTCCTGTTTCTTGAGCTGCTTGAATTAATTTTTTCATTAAAAATTCTATAATAGAATGTTGAACTGAAGCACAAATATCATTGATATTTTCATCAATGAATTGAGGATTATTTTTTATCTCTTTCTTAATAAAATATAAAATAGAAGTTTTTAGTCCTGAAAAACTAAAATTCAATTCTGGAATATTGGGTTCTGCAAATTTAAAAATGGCTTGTCCTAATTTTGCTTTTTTATCAATAATAGGACCTGCGGGATATTCTAATCCTAATAATTTACCTGTTTTATCAAATGCTTCTCCTGCAGCATCATCAATTGTTGTTCCTATAACTTCCATATCTAAATAGTCATTCACTTTTACAATTTGAGTATGACCACCAGATACCGTAAGACATAAAAAAGGAAAGGAAGGTTTAGGATTTTCTGCAAAATGAGCTAATACATGTGCCTGCATATGATTGACTTCAATCATAGGTATTTTTAAACTTAAAGCCATCGCTTTAGCAAAAGATACTCCTACTAAAAGAGAACCCATTAATCCAGGTCCGCGGGTAAATGCTATTGCGGAAATATCCTCCTTATGGATTCCTGCTTTTTGAATCGCTACATCAACCACAGGTACAATATTTTGTTGATGAGCCCTTGAAGCGACTTCAGGTACAACTCCTCCATATAATTTATGAGCATCTTGATTGGCTGTAACATTACTTAATATTTCTCCATCCTTTAATATAGATGCAGAAGTATCATCACAAGAAGATTCTATTCCTAATATTATTATTGACACGTTTTACAGTTTAAATATGCTACAAATTTAAATAATTTCATTATATATATAGAATTTGTCTCAATTTTGACATCAATAAAAAAATCTTTTTGCGTATCTTGCAACTAAATCTAAAAACATGATGTTTTAGGATTATCAAACTTATTTATTTTTAAAATATTGAATTATCATGGCATTTGAATTCACAGATAGTAACTTTCAAACAGAAGCGATAGAATCTGACAAATTAGTATTAGTAGATTTTTGGGCAGAATGGTGCGGCCCTTGTCGTGCAATAGGTCCTGTAATTGAAGAATTAGCAACTGAATATGATGGAAAAGTAGTAGTAGGAAAAGTAAATGTTGACCACAATTCTGAAGTATCAGGACAGTTTCGTGTACGCTCTATCCCTACAGTATTATTATTAAAGAATGGAGAAATCCTAGAAAAATTTGTAGGAGCTCGTTCTAAATCAGATTATGTTTCTGCTATAGAAAAACATTCTTAATCCAATAAAGAATCTTAAAATGCCCTGCTCATTAGTTTGAGTAGGGCATTTGTTTTTAGAGTCATTTGCTATTTGTATACAAAATATGCATATTGACTTTTGTTTTAAAAATTAATACTTCAGAATGAATAGTTTATTAGACGAGCAAAGTGTAAGAAATTTGGGTAATTTAGAATTATTAGCCAAGCAAGTTGTAGAAGGTTTTATTATTGGATTACATAAAAGTCCTTTTCATGGATTTTCGGTAGAATTTGCAGAACATCGTTTATACAATCAAGGAGAATCTACTAAAAATATTGATTGGAAAGTATATGCTCGAACAGATAAAATGTTTACTAAACGTTTTGAAGAAGAAACCAATTTGCGTTGTCAAATTGTAATTGATGCTTCTTCATCTATGTATTTTCCTGAAGTTAATAAAAAGAGTAAAAATCATATTAATAAACTTCGTTATTCTGCTCTTTCTGCTGCTGCATTAATGAATTTATTACAAAAACAAAGAGATGCTTTTGGATTAAGCCTTTTTGATAATGAAGTAAATTTGCATACCAAATGTAAATCAAGTACAACTCATTATAGATTATTATTGACCTATCTCGATAAATTAATTGCTAACCCTGAACATAATAAAACAACTTCTGCAGCAAAAGCCCTTCACGAAATTGCAGATAATACACATAGAAGATCTCTAATTGTTATTTTTAGTGATATGTTTGAACATGTAGGAGAAAATGATGAATTATTTGCAGCACTTCAACATCTTAAACATAATAAACATGAAGTAGTACTTTTTCATGTTACTGATAAATTACATGAACAAGATTTTGAATTTGAAAATCGTCCTTATTTATTTATTGATATGGAAACGGGAGATAAAGTTCGTTTACAATCCAATCAAGTCAAAGATTATTATGTGAAAAGAATGGGCGAATATATCGATGCTCTAAAAATGAAATGCCTACAATATAGAATCGATTTTGTTGAAGCAGATATTAATAAAGGTTTTAAACAAGTCCTTCAAGCTTATTTGGTAAAACGTTCTAAGATGACGAGGTAGTCAAGAGCAGTATTTCAGTTATCAGTGAACAGTTATCAGTAAAAAATTGGAATTACTGATAACTGTTTTATGGTTTATTTTACCAATTTTCAAAAAAAATAACACACCACACACCTTTTTTTTCAAAAGATACATCTATATAATCGGAAGCTTCCTCCTACAATTTCTGGAGTGAGTGGTTGAATTGAATAATTGAAATCAATTTTTAAAGGAACGCCAAATAAATACCTTTTCAATTTTTCCACTTACCAGAAATAGGGAAACGCACACTACCTGATTTTTGTCGAAAAAAACCATACTATTTATTTTTTATCAATGATGAGAAATGAATAGTAGCATTAGTCGAAAAATTATCCTACAAGTCTATTTTATTTTAGAATACAGCCTAGCTGTATGTAGGATTTCTATTTCTTAAACTTAAAAAAATATAGTCATGAAAAAGTACACACATGATATTGCAAAATTGAAACAAAATCGCATCATGAATTTTCAAATTGGTGTTATTATCGCTTTATTAGTTGCTATAGCAGTTATTAATTCTTCTTTTGATGTTTATGAACATGATGAAGTTTTTACAGATGTTCTATCAGATCCTGAAATTGAAATGCCTATTACTTATGATGATAGAAAGAAATCTCCTCCTCCAGAAAAAATTGAAGAAAAAGAAATTATTGAAGATATAGAGGATTTAAAATTTGATCCTGAACCAGAGCCTGAGCCTGTAAAACCAGATGTAAAATTAAATCCTAAAGAAACTGTTGCTATTACTGACAAACCTGTAAAAGCTCCTGTAATTAAAAAAACAAAAAAAGCAGAGGCTCCTATTGTAAAACCAGAACCTATCAAAATTGAAGGAGATGATGATCCTTTTAAAATAGTAGATCAAATGCCTTTATTTAAAAAGGGGGCGAAAATTGAAGATGAAAAAGAATTGAGAGAATATTCAAGTAATCAAATTATTAAATTTATACAAAAGCATGTAAAATATCCAGCCCTAGCAAGAGAAAATGGTATTGAAGGAACGGTATATATATCATTTATTGTAGAAAAAGATGGTTCAATTTCTAATGTAAAAGTAGCAAAAGGAAAAGGTTATGGTTTAAATAAAGAAGCCTTGCGAGTGGTTCAAAAATTACCTAACTGGGAAAGAGCAGGACGCAAAAAAGGAAAAAAAGTAAGAGTATATTATACCTTACCTATCAAATTTAAATTAAAAGGAATTTAATTTATTTTTTATTAAAAATTAGCCATGAGATTTTTAATAGTTTTAATTTATTGCATAATGGGTTTATGGTTCATTTTTGGATTTTGTACGGTTTCTCCTTATACTACAAATGGAGAGAATTATCGAATATTTGAAAATGGAAAATTTGTTTCTACTTCATTAGATCAAGAACCTAGTTTTTTAAAAAAATCATTTAAGATACAATATCCTAATGCCGCAGCGAGAAATAAAATTTCAGGAACTGTTATTACTGAAATTATTATTAATGAAAAGGGATTTTTAGAAAAAGCTACAATTAAAAAAAGTTTAGGTTATGGTTGTGATCAAGAAGCTTTACAATTTATTCAATTGATTTCTTCAGAACCGTGGACTCCTGCTATTAAAAATAATAAAGCTATAAAAGTAAAATTTAATTTCCCTATTCATTTTAAATTATAAATCAATAATTATTTAAAAATAATCAAAATTTAAAAATTGAAAAATCGGTAGTTTTTCGACTATGGAAAAGGAGGATTCAAAGGAATCTTTCCTTTTCCTATTTTAATTGTTCTATTAAATGTGAAGGAATAGATGCACCATATCTTTTTGCATTTTCTAAATCATTTTTTGCTTCCTGAATATTTTGCATTCTTAAATAAGCTTCGCAACGATTCAAATAATAATTACCATCATTATTTTTTAATTGAATGGCTTTTGAAATATCTTTTATCGCTTGTTCATAATTCCCTAACTCTCTATGAGATACGCCTCTTTCATGCCAAATATCACTATTCACTATAATAATTTTTAAATATTCATCATAGTCTTTAATAGCTGCTTCATACTGTCCTGATTTAATATTTAACAACCCGCGATCTGAATAACATTTAGGATTTTCAGGATACAATTCTATTGCTTTATTAAAATCTTGTATAGCATTATCATACTGATTTAACATAGAAAAAGTAGCTCCTCTATTCAAATAAATTTCTGCTATTTTATCATTTTTAAGTTTTGTTTTACTAAGATATGCTACTGATTGATTCAAATTTTGTAAGGCATTATTCATATCTCCTTTATCAAAATAAAGTTTACCTATACTATTATAAAATTGAGCATCTACACTAGTAGTACTCATTCCTTTTTGATATATTTCTAATGCTTTATTATAATCTTTTTTATCATCTCTATAATAATTTCCTAAATTCAAATAAGCTGTAGAAACTTCAGGAAATAATTCCATTACATGAGTCCAAAGCGTTTCATTATTTTTCCAAACATTAATTTGTTTTGATGTTAGAAAAAAACAAAGAACAAAATAAAGAGCTAAAATTCCATTTAAAATATTTTTAGAAATTTTATTATTTTCAATTAAATAACTACATCCATAAGCTAGTAAGAAGAATAAACCAGTATATCCAACATAAGTAAAACGATCTGCTTTAAATCCTTGTCCAGCTCCTACAATTTGTAAGACAAATATGACATTAAAAATAAAGAATAATATTCCAAATAAAATTATTCTATTTTTATTTTTATAAAAATAAAACAAAGAAAACATTAATAAAACTGAAGGAATAAAAGATAAAAAATAAATACTTGAAATACTACTTGGATAAGGATATAAAGGACTCATTTCATAAGGAAAAATAAACTTCATAATATAAATCCAAAACGAATACGAACCAATTGCCAAACGTTCTATGAATGTAAATGAATCTGAATTTGTAATTACATTAGATTCGGTAAGAAAAGAAATCCCTAATAAACCAATAATTAATGATAATATAAAATAAGGTACTTTTTCTAATATAACCGATTTATTAAAATCTCTTTTTAAATAAAAATCTAGAGCTAATAAAGTTAAAGGCAAAGAAACGGCTTGTATTTTTGAAAACAGGGATAAAATAAATAATACAATAGATATGATATATAATTTCCTTTTTTTTATTTTTTCTGCTTGAATATATAAAATATAATAAAACATTGAAGCAAAATAAAATGCTCCAAATAAAACATCTTTCCTTTCTGTTGCCCAAGCAACAGATTCTACTCTCATAGGATGTATCCCAAATAATAATGCTACAATTCCTGCTGCCCAAGGACTTAATTTTAATAACAACATGATTCTAAAAACAAGGAATACACAAATAAGATGTAGTATTAAATTATTAAAATGAATCACTTGTGAACTCTCTCCAAAAATTGCTTTTTCAACAGCAAAAGAAAAAATAGATAAAGGGTTATATCCACCAATAACTGTTGACGTAAAAATATTTTTGATACTTTGAAGATCAAAAGATTCTAAGTGAGGATTTTCATAAATATTTACAGAATCATCCCAATTTACAAATTCAGCAAAGAGAGCAGAAAAAAAGACTAGAAAAGTAATAACTATAATTCCACCTATTATTTTAAGTAATTCTGTTTGTCTAAAAAACGAAAGACTCTTTGTTTTTTTAGACTGAATATTCTTCTTTAATTTATTTTTAGTATTTTTCTTACTCATTTTTGATGAAGAGAATTTGAATTGTATTCGTTACAATGATTTTTATTATGAATTATCGAAAGTACATTTTGATATACAATCTAAAATGATTAATATTGAGTTTCGCAAATTAATTTATTATTTTCATACTACAAATCATTTTATGAAGAATTTAGGAAATGTTGTAATTTTTATCTCTTTGCTATTCCTTTTATCTTGTAATGGAGGAGGGAGTTCTAATTCACATGTATCTAAAAATACTATCCCTGTATTAAAAACAGAAAAAAGTAAAAAAGCTAAACTATCCTTCAATCTAACAGAGGTGATAAAAAATAAAAATAGTTTAGATTTTGTTATTGTTATTACCAATAAAAGTACCGAAGCCAAAGTGTTTTATAATAAAAAAGAATTAGCTATTACTGATAATAATGGGTATATTTATAAAGTTGAAAAAGCTCAAATTGATGGTGTTAAACAATTTGGAGGAATGAAAATTGCTAGTATTCCTGAATTTAGTAAAGTAAAATCTATTATTACTTTTTCTAATATTAGGGATGATGCAGAAACAGCTCAATTATTTTTTAAAGGAGAAGTTAACCGAGGAAAAAATAGCAATTTTAAAATTACTTTTAAAGATATCCCTATTACAAAAAAAGAATAATTACAAAAATGTTTTCCTTTTTCATATTTTATTCCTATATTGAAAACAAACATTCTATTATTTAAATTAAATATTTGAGATATGTTAAACGAACAAGTACGAAAAATCATGCAAAAAAAGCCAACGGTAGTCCATCCACAAGACTCCGTAAAAGAAGTGGCAAAAATCATGAATAAAAAAAGGTTACAACAACTGCCTGTAGTAGATAAGGATAAAAAGTTGGTGGGTTTAATTACTTCTTATGATTTGTGGAAAAATATGATGGAAAATAAAGATGCTGACAAAAAATCGGTTAAAGATGTTATGACAACCAGCATTTTAAAAATTGCACCTAAAGATAAAGTAGGTACCGCAGCAGAACTTTTTGTAGATAGACGCTTTAAAACTATACCTGTAGTGAATTTGAGAAATGAATTAAAAGGAGTCATTACTGCTTTTGATGTCATCAAACATGTTTATAAAAAAGAATATCCGAATCCTATTTTATATAAAGAAAAATTAAAGGATTCATAAACATTATTATGAATTAAATTATATAGATTAAAAATTAATCTAAAATCCTTTATCTTTGCAGTATGAATGTTCCAAACATACTGACATCTATAAGAATTCTTGTAGCTTTAATCGTTCCTTTCTTCTTAATTGATGAAAGCCTATGGGTTCGTGTAGCTGTAGGAATTATTTGTACTCTTGCTGTTTTTACCGATTGGGTAGATGGCTGGTATGCTCGTAAATATAACTTAGAAACCAAACTAGGTAAAATATTGGATCCTATTGCAGATAAAGTTTATGTCATTGTTTGTTTTTCTGTTTTATCATATCTAGATGTTTTGTCTTTCTGGTGGATCATTCCTATTATCCTTAGGGAAGTCATTATTACAGCATATCGCTTTATTTTATTAGGAAAAGGCATTGTAGTGAAAGCAGTATTGAGTGGCAAATGGAAAACAACAATGCAAATGTTAACTATAGGAATTGCTTACCTTATTTTTATGGCCAACAAACATTTTCCTGCATATTTTTATGATTTTTATTGGTATGTCCTTTATGCCTCCCTCATTATTACTTTATATTTAACTATTCGTTCAGGGATTATATTTTTTAAAAATAATTGGACATTCATTAAACGAATTCATAATTTTTCATAATAAAAAAGATGAAGGAAGGAGAATCGTTTTGGGCTTATAAGTTCCGTGAATGGATGCGAGATTTTACATCTTTAGCCAATCCTGTCATTCTTGTTTTTGTTCCTCTAGTTGCTCTAGGTTTTTCACGTCCCTTTTATATATTATTAATTGCATTAAGCATTAATGAAATTCTAGGTTCTATCATTAAAATTATCTTTCCTAAAACACGTCCTAATGGACAAAAATATTCTAATACCCTAGAAAAAATTGATGCAGGTAGTTTTCCTAGTTTACACGCTGCAAGAATTTCTTTAGTATATCTCACCTTATCTTATACTGCCGTCCTATTAGTCATGCAAATTTTATTTTTATTGATTATTCCTCTAGTAGCTTATTCTAGAGTTACGCTAAAAAAACATTTCTGGACAGATATTATTGGCGGTCTGATCATGGGAAGTTTGATTTGGTTCGCTAGTTCCTTTTTTTAAAAATAGCGTTATACCCATAAATCAACATTAAAAATCTAATCTCATGATAAAATCACCTATCTGGTTTATCCTTTTTTGGAGCCTTATCGTT
>JAHDII010000049.1:2905-15837 GCA_020630895.1 Saprospiraceae bacterium | reverse complement strand
TGACAAGGTCAATTTTATAAAAGAAAGTTCTAAAAAATATATGACTTCATAAGTATTGATTCATTTACATTTTACGCAAATGAGTTATAATTATTTATTATTTTCATCAAATATATTGGACATACTATAATATATAGTATTACTCCTTAAAGCTAAGAGGAAGAATTAATTCTAATGCACCAATATCACTTTGAGCACCTTGTGGTCTAGTTTCACAGGTTTGATCTAAAAGAATTGAAGATTGGCCCGCATTAAAAATAGAACTTGCACAAGGAAAAGCATGAGTTTGAGTTTCTCCTCCATTATAAGCTAATGACTCTAATAATGGATCAACTCCTGTAATATTATTGGTTGTAACTCCTGTAATAATAGCAGAACCTAATACTTGTATTAAATTATAATTATTAGAAACAAAAGCTCCATATATATCATCATCTGATGTATCAGCAGAATTGCTGGCAACAACTGTATTTTCTAAATTAACCGTTCCACTATTATAATTAAACACACCTCCTCCAACACCTTGTCCTACTCCACCAGAACCACCAAAATATCCACCACCACCAGCACCTTCTAAAGCCAAATTAAATGCTATTGTTACGTTCACTACATCTACTGTTCCTCCATTATTAAAAATGCCTCCACCTAAACCTGCTCCACCTCCACCTCCACCAGAAGCAGAACAACACATGACTTGCCCTACCCCTCCAAACATACCTCCTGGACCACCTGGTCCTGCATTTCCTCCCCAAGAATTAGCACCACCTGCACCACCACCACCACCAAAACCACCTGCTCCTCCTGCTGCTGAAAGAGAACCACCGCCACCACCACCACTAGCGAAACCACCTGCTCCTCCTGGAGAATTAACAGCTCCACCTGCTCCTCCACTGATACCTCCACCTGCTCCTCCTGGAGAGGTAACTGTTCCTGAACCAGCATGATGAGAACCATTACCCCCTCTTCCTCCTCTAGCTGAATTTCCTGAAATGGTACTATTTTGAATGATTAAATTTCCTTCATTATATATTCCTCCTCCTAAAGCTGCTCCAGCACCACCGCCGCCGCCACCGCCAGGATGAACACCATTTTGACCATTTTCTCCTAATGCACGGTTTGAAGTAATCGTACTTTTAAAAATAGAACAATCTCCTCTATTATAAATACCCCCTCCAAAACCTGAGGTTGCAGTACAACTACTTACCGTAACTTCATTCAAAATGACAGTTCCTATTGCAGCATTATAAATACCACCTCCAAAATCTGCTAGTCCATTTGTAATTGTTAATTTAGATAGGCTCAGTTCAAAAGCATGAATATTAAAAATTCTATCTGCTCCATTTCCATCAATAATTGTATTAGTAGCATTAGTGCCGTTTATAGATATATTTTGAAAACAATCTAAATCTCCAGTAACAGAAGCATCTTCATTTATTCCACCTATGGTTAATATATAAGTTCCTGTAGGTAAGCTTATATCATTTGCAGCATCTCCAAAAGCATTAATTTCTTGAATAGCAGCTCTTAAAGTACAATTTCCTAAAGCATCACTACATATTCCATCTCCAAGAGTAACATCTGGAGCATCTGTAGTAGAATTAACCACTAAACTTAAGGCTTCTGAATTTTTGAATAGAAATAGGAATAGAAATGATAGGATAATTATTTTTTTCATTTGGTATGGTATTAATACTCTTAAATATAAAAATAATACCACAAAACACAGAAATATTTACAAAGTAAAATATCAGAAACTAATGATTTTTATAAAAATCATTCAAAACAGTATTCTTTTTCTGGAAAAAATAGGATTATTCTAATTTCTACCTGCTAAAATAATTCCTAATCGTAGAGTTAAATAAGATAATTTTATAGGATGTTCCTGTTCTTCATTATTATACTGAAGTAAATTCCTTGAATTCCCTAATGATTTTTGATAATATAAATCTAGTAATATCCATTCTGATTGATAACCTAAACCAATACTAAATGAAGTATATGAATTTTGATATTTATAATCAAAATTATCCAAATAATTTTCTTTAAATTCATTTTTGAGTTGACTATTCCATACTACTCCTACTTGTAAACTTAAACTTTCAATTTGGTATCCTAAATGGATAGGCAAAGAAAATGTATATAAATTAGAAATTAATTCTTGATGATTATTCCCATCTAAAGTATTAAGGCTATGCCTTCTTTTAGATAAATGAATTAGTGCCTCAGGTCTAATAAAAAAATAATCTTTCACATTAAATTGCATAAACATTCCTAAACCATATAATAAATCATTTTTATGGTGTTGAAAATTTAAAGTATCAACTCCTTGTAAATTTTGAAGAGTAGATTGATTTTGTTGATTCCAAATGATGTCTAAAGATAATCTAGGCCCTGTTTGTATAGGACTATCTGTTTGAGCAAAAATAAATGTAGAGAATATGAATAATAATATAGAGGTTAATAGTATATGTTGTAGTTTCATTAGAAAAGTTCTTATAAAAAAAAAGCATACGCCGCAAGAACGCGACGCATGCAAAATATAACCCCAAAAAACAACTATGCAAAACAAATAAATAATTATAGTACAAATATAAAACAAGATTTTTTATAAAACAAAATTTTAAATGTTAATTTTTATAAAAAATTTGTTCACAACAATAATTAAGTATTTCAAAACAAAAAGAAAATCTATATTTTCTATCTTTCTGACCGTAAAGATACACAAAAGTCACAATAGTTGTAATATAAAAGTGTCTTTTTTAAGACTTTTTTATAAAACATTCTTAATTAGGGCTTATTCAAATGATTCGATTAAGATATTTAGAATATGTTGAGCTGCTTCTGCAATGATAGTTCCTGGGCCAAAAACACCTACTACCCCACTATCATATAAAAAAGAATAATCTTGTTTAGGGATAACTCCTCCTACTACAACCATAATATCTTCTCGATTTTTTTGTTCTAATATTTGAATCGTTTTGGGAACTAATGTCTTATGCCCTGCAGCTAAAGATGATATTCCTAAAATATGAACATCATTCTCGATAGCTTGTTTTACAGCTTCTTCAGGAGTTTGAAATAAAGGCCCTACATCAACATCAAAACCTAAATCAGCAAAACTAGTAGCAATAATTTTTGCTCCTCTATCATGTCCATCTTGTCCTAACTTGGCAATCATTATTCTAGGGCGACGTCCTTCTTTTTCTGCAAATGAATGTGCTAACTCTTGAGTTTTTTTAAATTTATCATCCATACTAATTTCATTAGAATATACTCCTGATATAGTTTGATTGTTAGCAACAAAGCGTCCAAAGTGTTTTTCCATAGCATCAGAAATTTCACCCAAAGTAGCTCTTTCTCTTGCTGCATCAATTGCTAAAGCTAAAAGATTTCCTTTTCCTGTTTGAGCTGCTTTAGATAAAATACTTAATTTTTCTTCAACCTGCTGTTGATTTCTTTCTTTTTTAGTTTTTTGTATTCTAGCTATTTGAGCATTACGCACTGCTGTATTATCTACTTCTAATATTTCAAAATTACTTTCTTCTTCTGTTTGAAAAATATTCACACCTATAATAAAATCTTTTCCTCCATCAATACGAGCTTGTTTTTTTGCAGCAGCAGCTTCTATTTTCATTTTAGGAATTCCTCTTTCTATAGCTTTTGCCATTCCTCCATGTTCTTCAATTTCTTGGATTAAAGTCCAAGCTCTTTTTGCTATTTGATCGGTAAGATATTCTACATAATGCGAACCTGCCCAAGGATCAACTGCTTTTATAACATGAGTTTCTTCTTGGATATATTTTTGAGTATCTCTAGCAATTTTAGCAGAAAAATCAGTAGGTAATGCTATGGCTTCATCTAAAGCATTGGTATGTAAGGATTGAGTTCCTCCTAGTACAGCTGCCATAGCTTCAATACAAGTTCTTGCTACATTATTATAAGGATCTTGTTCTGTTAAGCTCCAACCTGACGTTTGGCAATGTGTTCTCAAACACATTGATTTTGGATTTTTAGGATGAAATTGTTTTACTATTTTTGCCCATAACATTCGAGCAGCTCTCATTTTAGCAATTTCCATAAAATGATTCATTCCTATTCCCCAAAAGAAAGATAATCGAGGAGCAAAAGAATCTATATCTAAACCTGCTTTTAAACCTGCTTTTATATATTCCATTCCATCTGCTAAAGTATAAGCCAGTTCTATATCTGCTGATGCTCCTGCTTCTTGCATATGATAGCCACTAATAGAAATAGAATTGAATTTAGGCATCTTTTGAGAAGTATATTCAAAAATATCTGAAATGATTTTCATGGATGGCAAGGGTGGATATATATATGTATTTCTTACCATAAATTCTTTTAGAATATCATTTTGAATGGTACCACTTAACAATTGTTGTTCTACTCCTTGTTCTTCTGCTGCTACAATATAAAATGCCATTATAGGTATTACTGCCCCATTCATTGTCATTGAAACAGACATTTTATCTAAGGGAATACCATCAAATAAAATTTTCATATCTTCAACTGAATCGATGGCTACTCCTGCTTTCCCTACATCTCCTTGTACTCTAGGATGATCTGAATCATATCCTCTATGAGTTGCTAAATCAAAAGCTACAGATAATCCTTTTTGCCCTGCAGCTAAATTTCTTCTATAAAATGCATTACTTTTTTCAGCTGTAGAAAACCCAGCATACTGACGAATTGTCCACGGACGAACAGCATACATACTGCTATAAGGACCTCTTAAAAAAGGAGGCAAACCTGCAGCATAATCTAAATGATGGAGTTGTTGGCTATCTTTTGAATTAAAATGAGGTTTCACTTTAATATTTTCTGCTGTTTCCCAAATATCATTTATAATAGTTGTCTCATTTTTTTGAATAGATGCATCTACTTGTGTAAAATCTGGTCTTTTCATTTAAAAGTATTCTTAATTTAAATTGCGGATAAATCCGCAAAGTCCACAGTTAATATTAAAATAGTTTTAAAAATAGTATTTTATACACTATGGATTGGATAATTATTGTACAAAAATAATCTCTTATACCTTATAATATATTCTAAAAAGTCATTATATCCATTTTTTTTGATACTTTCGACTTTAGATTGTATAATTTATATATGAAACATTCTTTTTTTATAAAGGCTTTTGAAGGGAAACACCTTTGGTGGACTTATTTTGTAGGAATATTATTAGTTCTATTAGGTTTTATTATAGGACAAGCGCCCTTATCTATCATCCTTTATCAAAATTATGATTCTACTACTACTTCAATGGAAGAATTTGCAGAAAGAGCAGAGTCTATGGATTTTAGTTTTTTTAATCTTTCTTCTAATTTTGGTTTCTTTCTTTTGCTTTTATCTTTTGTAGGAGGAATAATAGCATTAGTATTTGTTGTACAACAAATACATCGTAGAAAGTTTTTATCTATTATTAATCCTTTTTCTAAAGTTCGCTATTCAAAATTCTTTTTTGGTTTTGGTCTTTGGCTTTTATTAGCAATTATTGGAGAAGGAGTTAGCTATTTGATAGCACCAGAAAATTATATTCTTACTTTAAATTGGGGTACTTTTATTCCTTTATTCATAATATGCCTACTCATTTTGCCTCTTCAAACATCTTTTGAAGAAACTTTTATTCGAGGATATTTAATGCAAGGTCTTACTATAAATCCTTTATCTATTATTATTAGTCTTTTTTCTTTAGGAGGATTTTTTTATATTTTAACACAAATTACAAATGTTGGTTCTAGCATCAATATGCTATATATATATATGATTATTCTTATCCTACTTTTAATTTTAAAGTTTTTAGAAAATAAGATAGATTATATTCAAAATTTAATTCAAAGTATATTTAGAATTCCTTTCATTCCTTTAGTCATTACTTCATTATTTTTTGGATTATTACATGGAATGAATCCAGAAGTAGGAGAATTTGGGCTAGGTAAAATGATGACTTTCTATATAGGAACAGGATTTTTTTTAGGATTATTAACTATCTTAGATGAAGGGCTAGAATTAGCTTTAGGAATCCATTTTGCTAATAATTTATTTGGAGCATTATTCGTTTCTTTTGATGGTTCTGCTTTACAAACACCAACGATGTTTCGTTCTTTAGATATGAATTCAGATAATATGCTGATTGGATGGTTTATTGTTGTTATTATTTTTATGATAATAGCACAATGGAAATATCAATGGAACGATTGGAAAAAAATATTTGAACCTATTCGTTTTTCAAGAAACGAAGAAATCACAATAAATCAATTTAATAATAATATTTTAGACGAACCTATTTAAAATGATGAAAACAAAATTCTTATTAATTTTTGCTTTAATAGCACAAGTATCATGGGGCCAAACAGATAGATGGCAACAAAAAGTAAATTATCAAATGGATATTGATTTTGATGTAGAAAAACATCAATTCAAAGGGAAACAAAAATTAGTATATTATAATAATTCACCTGAATCTTTAGACAAGGTGTTTTATCATTTATACTATAATGCTTTTCAACCAGGGAGTATGATGGATGTCCGTTCTCGAAATATTGTAGATCCAGACAGAAGAGTTCAAGATAGAATTTCTAAATTAACACCAGAAGAATATGGTTACCATAATATCAAATCATTAAAACACAATGGTACTGATGTAAAATTTGAAGTTGTAGGAACTATATTAGAAGTACAATTGAACCAAGCTATTCCTCCTAATTCAAAAGCTACATTTGAAATGGTTTTTGAATCTCAAGTCCCTGCTCAAGTTCGCCGTACAGGAAGAGATAATGCAGAAGGAATTTCATATTCTATGTCTCAGTGGTATCCTAAAATGTGTGAATATGATTATCAAGGATGGCATGCTAATCCTTATGTAGGAAGAGAATTTCATGGTATTTGGGGCGATTTCGATGTAAAAATCACCATTGATAATCAATATATTTTAGGAGGAAGTGGCTATTTACAAAATGCAGATAAAATTGGGTATGGCTACAGCGACAAAGAAGTAAATCACAGTCCTGGAGGAACATTGACATGGCATTTTAAAGCTCCTAATGTTCATGATTTCTTTTGGGGAGGAGATCCTGATTATACTCATGATGTTTTAAAGTTAGAAAATGATTTGACACTTCATTTTTTATATCAAAAAAATGAAAAAACGGAAGTTGTTTGGAAAAAATTACAACCTGCAATGGCAAAAGCTATTGGTTTTATTAATCAACACTATGGGAAATATCCTTATAAACAATACTCTTTTATTCAAGGAGGAGATGGAGGAATGGAATATCCTATGGGGACTTTAATTACTGGTGAAAGAGGGTTGGGAAGTTTAATTGGAGTTTCTATTCATGAATGGATGCATTCTTGGTATCAGATGATCTTAGGGACTAACGAAGCTTTATATGCTTGGATGGATGAAGGTTTTACTTCTTATGCTTCAGCAGAAGTGATGAATTTTCTAAAAAAAGAAGGGCTTACACCTGGAAAAGTAGAAGAAAATCCGCATTTAGGAACTTATATGGGATATACAAATTTAGTTCAAAGTGGTGTAGAAGAACCTATGACAACTCATGCAGATCATTTTAAGACTAATTTTGCTTATTCTATGGCTTCGTATGTTAAAGGTTCTGTTTTTTTACATCAATTAGAATACATTATAGGTGAAAACGCTTTTGCCCAAGGAATGTTGGATTATTTTGAGCAATGGAAATTCAAACATCCTAATACTAATGATTTTATAAGAATTATGGAAAAAGCATCTGGCTTAGAATTAGACTGGTACAAAGAACATTTTGTAAACACCACTAATACAATAGATTATAGTGTTTCTTCTGTTGAAGCAGATGGTAAAAAAACAAAAATAATTCTTAAGAATTTAAGTGATATGCCGATGCCGATTGATGTAGTCGTTACAGAAAAAAATGGGACTCAAAGGTTGTATCATATTCCTCTTCGTATTATGAGAGGCGAAAAAGCACAAGAAGATCCTTCTATGGAATATAATGTAGAAGAAGATTGGGCTTGGACTCATCCTACTTATGAATTAAATATTGATTGCAAATTGAAGAAAGTTGTCAAAGTAGAAATTGATCCTAGTCGTCGATTAGCAGATATTAATACAGAAAATAATTCTTGGGAAAAGGAAGAATAATAAAAGGTTTCTTTTCATATTCTAGCTAAAAAAAGGTACTAATCTAAAAAATTAGTACCTTTTTAAATATTCATCACAATTTAATTGATTATTAGTTTATAATCTATTAAATTTATTTTTCATTCAAAAAAAACATTTTTAAGCTCTATTTTCAAGAAAAAACGCAAATAATATCATATTATGTATAAACTATACTAATTTGGTATATTTATAGTTATATTAATTCATTCATAATAATGGATAAAAAATAAAACATTTAGAAACTTAATATCCTTTTATTTTGTTTTATCATTAAATAAAATACAACAATGTCCCAAGGTTTTGACCCACATTTTATAAAATATAAGTTTCGCGACTTAAAAGTTTATTCTTCTACAGAATGGCTCGCCGATAATAAGAAAAAATATCGTCAAGTATTTGATCGATTTAATACCACTTATGTTTATGCTGAATTATCTTTTTATAACAAACTTTTTGATGAAGAAGATTGGGAAATTGAGGTAGAACTCAAATGTTTTTCTATCAAAAAAGGAAGAAAAGAAGTTTGCACTTTACCATTTAGAAGAAAGGTAAGCAAATATGATAGTGTTGTATATATTCGTGAAGGTTGGGGCAATCAAAAAGAAGGTGCTTTTTGGAAAAAAGGAAGTTATTATTGGGAGGCTTGGATTGAAGGTGTAAAAGTTGCTACAAAATATTTTTATATTGAAGATACAGGGAAACAAATTGATAATAGCTCCAATCCTTATCTTGATATTAAGTCTTTAAAATTATATGAAGGTTCTTTTGATGATCGTCCTGAATTTGAGCGTAATTATTATAGTACTTTTAGTAGTGAAGAAACTCGCTATGTTTATGTAGAAATTACACTTAAAAATTTATATACAGGTAAATCTTGGCAATGTGAATTATTTACCAAGTTCTATAATAATGCTAGAGAACTTAAAGGTCAAGTTGTACGACTTCAACGGATTGAGAAAAAAGATGATGTTATCAAAATTACAGCAGGTTGGGGTTCTAATGTAAAAGGTTCGTGGAGAAAAGATAAATATACTGCAGAAATTATTTTTATGGATAAGCTCTTAGCAGTAGTTCCATTTGAGGTCAATGATGATTTTGTAGAAGGTACACCTGGTATTTGGTTTCCTGACAAACAATCTACATTCTTACAACAAGACAATGATCTTGATAATGAGACATTTGAAGATGTAATGGCTAAATTAGATGCTTTAATTGGTTTAAATGCAATTAAAGCAAAAGTAAGAGATCATGCCAGTTATATTCAATTTTTACAATTAAGAAAAAATAAAGGTTTTAAAGAAAAAGAAGAAATTAATGTTCATTCTGTTTTTATAGGAAATCCAGGCACAGGTAAAACTACAGTAGCTAAAATGATGGGTAAACTATATAAAAAGATGGGCTTATTATCTAAAGGTCATGTTCATGAAGTAGATCGTGTAGATTTAGTGGGAGAATATATTGGTCAAACAGCTCCTAAAGTAAAAGAGGCTATTGAAAAAGCAAGAGGAGGAGTTTTATTTATTGATGAAGCTTATGCTTTAGCTCGTTCTAATGATGATAGTAAGGATTTTGGTAGAGAAGTGATTGAAATACTTGTTAAAGAAATGTCCAATGGTCCTGGAGATATGGCAGTTATTGTAGCTGGATATCCGAAAGAAATGAAACATTTTTTAGATTCTAATCCTGGTTTAAAATCACGATTTAAAATCTTTATTGAATTTGCAGATTATCTTCCTCAAGAAATATCTAATATAGCTACTTATGCTTGTGTTGAAAAAGGAGTAAAACTCACGCCTCATGCTAGAAATGTAGTAGATGAAATTATTGTAGAAGCTTTTAGAAATAGAGATCGATCTTTTGGAAATGCCCGTTTTGTTTATGATGTTATAGAAAAAGCAAAAATTCAATTAGGATTGAAAATAATGGCTTTAGAAAAGCCTCATAATCTCAGTAATGATGAATTATCATTAATTACTAAATCAGATATTCAACAAATTAATATTCAAAAGAAAAAGCAATTACCTAAAATTCCTATTGATAAAGATTTATTGGATAAAGCCTTAATTGAATTGGATCATTTAATTGGTATGAAAAATATCAAAAATCAAATTCGTGAAATGGTTCAGTTGGTTCAATATTTTCAAGAATCAGGTAAAAATGTATTGAATAATTTCTTTTTACATACTGTTTTTGTAGGAAATCCTGGAACAGGTAAAACGACGGTTGCTCGTATCTTAACTAAAATATATAAAGCTCTAGGAATATTGGAAAGAGGTCACATGATTGAAACAGATCGACAGGGCTTAGTTGCTGGATATGTTGGACAAACAGCCATTAAAACCGCAGCAAAAATAGATCAATCTATGGGAGGTGTTTTATTCATTGATGAAGCTTATGCTCTTACATCTAATGGTTCTGGAGGACATTCTCATGGTGATTTTGGCAATGAAGCTATTCAGACGCTTTTGAAAAGAATGGAAGATAAACGAGGTGAATTTTTTGTATTTGTAGCAGGATATCCTGATAATATGGAAGAATTTCTAAAAGCAAATCCAGGACTTCAATCTCGTTTTGATAAAGTACTTAAATTTGAAGATTATAATCCTTCAGAATTAAATAGTATTGCATTACAAATGTTTGAGGAAGAAGGTTTAACTCCTACAGATAAAGCCAAAGAACATTTAGCCAAATATCTAGAATATGTTTATGAATTTAGAGATAAATATTTTGGAAATGCTAGAACGGTAAGAAATATTGTTACTGCTGCTATAATGAATCACAATCTTCGTTTATCATTAATGCCTAAAGAAGATAGAACAGATATTGCAACCAAACTTTTAACGATTGAAGATGTTGAAACCTTTAAATCTGATAAAGATGATTTCTCTTTCAGCAACAAAAAAACAATTGGGTTTAAAAGTAATATGGGAGGAAGTCCTAAACGAGGGTAATTAAGTAACATTTTTATACCAACAAATATGAGTCATCCCGAATTTTAATAACTAAAATTCGGGATGTTTTTTATACATTTCTCTTACAATTAATTTCATGATTGGATAGTGTTTTTTCTAAGGCATTTTTCTCCTTATAGTCGAAAACCGTTCATCAATTTCTAAATTTCCTCCAAAGCTTCAGAAATTCTTAACGAAATTTATTCTCTATATTAATGAAAAAGAAAAGTTTTAAAATTCGCGATGACTCATGGTTTTCTCATAGAGCAAATACAATCATTTTACAGCCCTTGCAATTTCAAAAATGCTTCAGTTGCTTTTCTTCCTGATTCTATCAATTTCTTTTTCTCTGCTTCCGAAATACTAAAATCTGTAGCACTAATACCTAAATCATCAATAAATACAGTTCTATTTTTATCTCCAAAACGAATATGTTTTGAATTAGCACTATTACATAAAAAATCATACATTGCTATTGTAGCACTTTTCAATGAATGTACCTTTTTTTGAGGAGGATTAAACCCAGGATGATTTATTTCCTTTTGGGGTTCTAAATAAAAACCTAAAGTTTTAGGGTTTAATTTATCTTCTCCATCGGAATTTTTCTTATCATAAATATCTATAGGATAAATCCAACCTAATCCTCCATCCATATAATAATTATTTTTGATCACAAAAGGTTCAAAGACTACAGGGATACTCATAGAGCAACGAACCGCTTTCCAAATAGGAAGATTGGGTGTTCTTTTACTATCAAAAACATCTACTTTTTGAGTTGTAATATTAGATGCTACAACCGAAAGGTGCTTAAATTTTTTAGAATCTTTAGAAACAAGTTCATCTAATTGTGCGAATGTAAGATCAGGGTTTTGGGTATATTTAGAAATATCTTTTTTGAAAATTTTAGTAAAACCATCTCCTGAATGAATTCCATAATGTCTAAAAATTCTACATATATCTCCAAATATCCATCCTCGATCTTTAAGAAAATCATTAAAATTAGATTTCATAATCGATTCCGTTAGACCATCTTTTCCTGCTCCTATTGCCAGTAACGCAGCTGTAATAGAACCTGCTGAAGTTCCTGCCACCCGTTTTATCTGATGCAATATTTGATGTTCTTCTAATACTTGAACACATCCAGCATAGGCAGCTCCTTTTACTCCCCCTCCTTCAAAAACTAAATTTTCATAAATATTATTTCGAGACATATTATTTGAATAATTAAATGTGAATCAATTGATGTAAAACATGATGTTCATTATTCATAAAACAATTCTTTAAAATTCTAAATTGTTTTATTTATTTTTTCATCATTTTTAAACTTTAGGAAAATGCGTTTTCACTAAATGTTTAGAATATTCTACAATAGGTTCTACTAATTCAAAAGCCATAATTCCCCCAACAAAAAATGTATTATTTGTTCCTTGCATACCTTCTACAATATCATAAAAACCTTCTCCATTGCTCTTTCCTTTCATATTTTCTGAACTCACATGAGGGAAATAAGGCCATTCACTATATGTATGGTATTCATCATTTATTTTACCATCTTTTAAGGATAACTCTTTTATGAATTCTCTATTAGCTTTTAAAACTTGCTCCTTAGTAATTTTGCCTTCTCTATCTGCTCTAGAATAAAACTCTACTAAATTATTTTCTTTGAATTGTCTTGTAACACCAAAAGGTTTCCCTAGTTCAGGAATAGGTAACATAAATGTAGCCGCAGACAACTCTTCTAAATTTTCAGATTGATAGGTAACAATTATAAATGGATCTAATATTATTTTACCAAAAGTATT
>JAHDII010000049.1:0-2895 GCA_020630895.1 Saprospiraceae bacterium | reverse complement strand
GGTGCACTAAAAAAAATTATTGTACCAGTCGACTTTTCAGAAAGTTCTAAAAATTGGCTTAATACATCGACACTTAAAGGAGTAGCAATAATAATATAATCAAATTCTGCTTTAATAATTTGAGATTCTTTAACTTGATTCAAATCTTGTTCAATTACTTGATATTCTACAAAAACCCCCATATTGGTTCTCTTTACTTTTTTGACATTTACTCCTGTAAGAATATCTAATTTCCAAGAAATTCGTTCCCAAAATCTACCATAGCCTTCGGTAAAACGCTTAGGCCATCCTATAATTTTAGGGCTTATTGCTGCAAGTACTAAATCAGTAAAAGTGCCTAAACGCATATAAGTCAGTGCATAAGCTGCTGGTATTTTATCCAAGGCTTCATAGCCCATTGCTGTAATAGGAACCTCAAACAAGGTTTCTAATGCTGATAATTTATTATTTTCTAACCATTCTTTAAAAGAAACCGTTAATTCTGGATGCTTACTTATATGACCAAACCCTGGTGTTTTAAATATTTTTTGCAAGCGAAACCTTTTCCATAAATAAGATAGGGATTTAAAAGCTAATTTGAAAAATCCACTTTGATGAGTTACTGTTTTTAGTAAAGATTCTAATTTTTTAGTATGTACATTAAAACCATTCAATTTTCCTTCAGTGTACATTTCTGCTCCTACTTCACGTGCTAATTTGCGAACTTCTCTATAACTTGATGTAATATAATTGGCTCCAAGATCAAAAGATTTTCCTCTATAAGTTATTGAATCACATTTTCCTCCTATGCGTTCAGATTTTTCTAAAACTGTTACATTTTTATATCCTCTTTTTTGTAAATAATATGCTGCGGATAAGCCCGCAGCACCTGCTCCTAAAACACAAATACTTGTTTCTTTATTAAAGGATTTTTTATTTTTATTTTTCATTTGATTAAATTGTTAGATTATACTAAAAGATGGTTTAAAAATATCGTTCAACTAAATATTCAGAATACGCTGCTGTTGTTTCCATCATTTCAAAAGTCAAAGAAGAACCAACAAAATAAGTATTATCTTTTCCTTGTAATGATTCGAATTCTTCATAAAATCCATTTCGCAAATCTTCTATCGAAACATGAGGAAAATAAGTATCCCAATATTTATCAACAATAGGATATATTTTAGAAGATTCCATCAATTTATATTCAGGAACTTCCATTCTTTCTTTCATAAAGGTTTTAAATACATCTTCAATATTTTTTAATTTTTCAGGATCATTTGAATCAAATATTTTAGCCAATTCCCAATTATATCCCCGAGCAATTAAATTAGTATCATCCCATCTTTTTGTAAATTGAACAGGCTCTGGTTGAGTCTTACCATTTAGCGTATCAGGAAAAATATTATTATAATAATATTTAGGTAAAGGATTAGATTCATGGTGTATCGTTTCAAACATACTCACATAATAGGGATGGAATTTAAACTTACTAAATAATGAAATTTCCTTTTCTGATAATTGTTCGTGCTCCATCATTTTAAGCATAAAAACAGGAGGCAATCCAAATATTAATACATCAAATTCTTGTTCTTTATTATCATTAATAGTTATTGTAATACTTCCTGTCTTTTTTTGATTATCTCTAGATATTTTCGTAACCTTTTGATTTGTAAAAACCATCTGTTCTTTTTGAGATCGGTTCAAATATGCGGCTAATTTTTTATACAAACCTTGAGTCCCATCTTCTGCTATAGCAGCTATAGGACGCTTAAATAAGTTTTTTACAATAGGGATTTTAGAGCCTAAAATACGAAGCATTAATCTTGGCTTCAACATACGATATACAAATATTACCGGAAATTCTCTATCTAAATTGTACCCAAAACCTACATTCAGAAAAAAGGCCTTTAAATATTTTAATTTGTATTTATCCATAAAATCTTTTAAACTCATTGTGAGTAATTTATGATCTTTTATGCCTAGATTATTGGGTGCATTAATGAGTTTACGATACCAAAATCCTATTAATAAATACTTAATTACAGCAATGAAAATAGGAAAGAATGGTTCTACTTTCATTGGATCTAAAAATCGAGGTGTTTTTCCTGTTTTATTTATTATTTTAATGCTACTCGCAGTAGATGTTGATTCATTTAATAACTTGCATAAATAAAAAATATGATCATAAGTGTATGTGATATATTCAGCACCCAATTCATAATTTTTAATAATACCACTACTGTCCTCTAAATCAACCGTCAAAGCTTTACCTCCTACTGATTCTTCTTTTTCTAGAAGAGTAATATTTGTAAATCCTTTTTGGTTTAAATAAAGTGCACTTGTTAGACCTGCTGGGCCACCCCCTATAATACAAATTCTTGCATCTTTTTTGTGTTTAATATTTGCAGGGGTCCCTTTTCTTTTTGACTCTACCATAATTAGTAATTTTTTCATTTTGATTTCAATGGAATTTAAAATATCCTTAAGTATATTTAATTTTTTAAACTATTACACGAGGTTTATGTGCAATAGAATTAAAATCTCATTTTCTATTGAGAAGGTAATAACACTTAAGAAAAGTCAAGGAAGTAATGGAAATTGTTTCTTGAAAAATTCAAATAAAACGTACTAACAAATAATAGGATATTTTTTGTATAGAATTAAAAATGGTTAGTATATTTATTTCTTAGAAGACTTTAAAGAAACTTCAATTTGGCTTGGTTTATACAAATATATTTTCTTTTCAATACAATTTCAGTTTCTAAAAAAAAAAACGTGACAGGTTAAATAGAGATATTTTTATTGAATTTGAATTTATTTAGAGGTCTTAAGTATACAATCAAAAAGATGAAGTGAATGATTATAGTTCACTTCATCTTTTTGACTTCATTTTGTTACAATTAGCTACAACAA
>JAHDII010000048.1 GCA_020630895.1 Saprospiraceae bacterium | reverse complement strand
AGAATGATAAATTAAATTTTCAAAAATAAGTTCATGTTTTCCTATATATATAGGATCTAGTTTTAAAAAAAGATAAATACGAAAGTTAAGAATATAATTACCATTATAGTATCCATAATAGGCATAAAAATCTAAAATTCCTTCTGGTGTTAATATGACACGATTATCTGGTTTTACTGTTACTATATCTTCTCCTGCCATAACAATGTTTATAGTATCGTAAGGTATAGTATCTCGATCTAATAAATAGAAATGAGAAAGAGAATCAATTTTAATATTGGTTTTATATCCTATTCTTATTGGAATTCTATTTTTTTGAGGGATGGTATATGTTTCTGATTCTTGGTAATACCATGTTCCAACAAGATCGCTCAATTGGAAAGGAGCATATTCTGTTTTTTTTATACTTATTGGATAAATAGTATTAGAATAAATTTTAGCATCAAATTTTTCTTTTTCCTGATGTATAATTTCTATTAAATCTTTATCATAAAATAATAAAAAATTACGTTGATTCATTGTAATGAAAAATGAATTTCTTGTCAATTGTAAATAAATTTTGTTTATTTTTTTGTTCTTCTTAAAAACATAAATATCCTTGATGTCTTCAGAAAATTCAAATCTAGCATTTAAAAAATAATTAGGAACGCTATCTAAAATATGATAAGGTTTTTCAACTTTAGAAGGAAATAAATATACAATTTTATCATAAATTTTATTGTCCATTTTTGCAATTCCTTCCGAATTTATTTTAAAAGAACAAGAGTAAGATTCATTATTTTTATTACTTAGTGGACTTAGTTCTAATATGTCCTGTTTGAGTTTATAATGATATTGGATAATATAGCTACCTCCTTCTATTTTTGTTCTTTTATTTGTAGCTATATTATCTTTAAATGTCCATTGATCAATTACATATAAATCTTGATTGTGAATAGAAAATCCAGTCCAATATTTTTCTTCAATATTTTGACTTTTGAGAGATGTGAAAAAAAGGAGTAGGAATATGAGATTAAAAAAATAGTTCATGATTTTTCAAGAAGATTGTTTAATAAATAACATTTTTGAATAAAAAAAGTTGTAATCATTTTTTTATTGATAACTATGTTTTTAATCTTTTAAAAATTATTCTTCTGGCTTTGTATAAGTAACAATATCAATTCCAATCCCATTGGGATCAACAATAGCAAAATGTCTATCCCCCCAAGGTTCGTCTCGAATTTCTATTTCAATATCTACATTTTTATTTTTTATTTGTTCATATACTTCATCCACATTTTCTACCTCTATTGTTAGATAAAGTCCTTTCCCATTAAAAAGAGGTTGAAAAATGGGTTTTTGAGAAGGATGGTTAGGTTTTAGAAAACTAATTTCTGATGATTGATTAGGGGTATGTAATAAAAGATAAAAATCATTCTCAAAGCTAAGACCAAAATCTAATATGTTTAAGTAAAACTCTTTTGTTTCTTGTATTTTATCTGTAATAATTCCTGCATTTAATTTCATTATAATTTTATTTTTTATTCATAATTTCAGCTTGGTGATTAATGGATTCTTGATGGATAGCTCTTAATAAGATGCTCATGAAATTTTTACTGAGTCCAATTTTATTTCCTTTTTTAATTTGTTTATCTAAAATTTCATTCCATCTAGAGGTTTGTAAAATAGCAATATTATTTTCTTTTTTATATTGCCCAATTTTATCTGCAATTTTCATTCGTCGTCCTAAAATATGAATTAATTCATTATCAATTTCATTAATTTCTAAACGTAAATGTTCTAGTGTTTCAATAAATTTTGGATTATCCGAAGCAAGAGAACGCACAATTAATCCATTAATTAATTCTTTATATATTTTAGGTGTAATTTGTTGCGCAGCGTCAGACCATGCTTCATCTGGATTGGGATGAATTTCAGTCATTAAACCATCAAAATTCAAATCTATTGCTTTTTGTGCTACTTTTTGAAGAGTATCTCTTCGTCCGCAAATATGGCTATTATCACAAATAATTTCTAGTTGAGGAAATAATCTTTTTAACTCAATAGGAATTTGCCAACGGGGGATGTTTCTAAAATTAGATTCTCCATGATGAGAAAAACCTCTATGAATAACAGCAATTTTTTTAATTCCAGCATTATAAATTCTTTCAATGGCACCTACCCATAATTTTAAATCAGGATTAATAGGATTTTTTATCATAACAGGAATATCAATTCCTTGTAATGCATCAGCAATTTCTTGAACAGAAAAAGGGTTGACTGTTGTTCTTGCTCCAATCCATAAAACATCAATCTCATGTGATAAGGCTTCATGAATGTGAATGGTATTAGCGACTTCTGTCGTTACTTTTAAACCTGTTTCTTGTTTTACTTTTTGTAGCCATTTTAATCCAATTTTTCCTACGCCTTCAAAAGAACCTGGACGTGTTCTAGGTTTCCAAATTCCAGCCCTAAATAAATCAATATTTTGTTTTGCTAAAGCATGGGCTGTTTTTAAAACTTGTTCTTCTGATTCTGCACTACAAGGACCCGCAATTAAAATAGGTGTATTTTTTTTATTAAAAATGGGAAATGTATTCATTGAATTATTTTTTTTATTTCATTACTTTTTTCAATTAATTGAAAAAAACTTTTATAATCTTGTTGTATTAATAAATCTTTAAAACGCGTTAATTGATGAATATGTTCATCCAAAACATCTAAAACATTATTTCTATTTTGTTTAAAAATAGGAACCCACATTTGAGGAGAACTTTTAGCTAAACGAACAGTAGAACTAAAACCTCCACTAGCTAATTCAAAAATTCTATTTTCATTTTTTTCTTTTTCTAAGACAGTAAGTGCTAAAGCAAAAGAACTAATATGAGAAATATGAGAAACGTAGGCTGTATGAATATCATGAGAATGAGCATCTAAATAAATAATATTCATAGGAATGGAATGGAATAATTTTTCTGTTTTTTGTAAAGCTATTGTAGAACTATCTTCAGGATCACAAATAACACAACATTTATGATCAAATAAATTGGGAATAGCTGCTTCTGGTCCAGAATATTCTGTTCCAGCCATAGGGTGCGTTGCTACATAATTTTTTCTATTAGTATGATTTTTTATAGTATCAATTAATTGCTTTTTTGTTGAGCCTACATCTATTACAATTTGTTCATCTACTTGATCTAAAATTTGAGGCAATAATTTTTGAATCGTATCGACAGGAGTTGCAATAATAATAATATCAGAATGTTGAATGGCTAAATTCAGATTCATATCTTCATCAATTAATCTTCTTCGATATGCTTTATCAATATTTTCTGAAGAAATATCTACACCAATAATTTTTTTAGCAAATCCATTTTCTTTTAAAGAAATAGCTAAAGAGCCTCCAATTAATCCTAAGCCTATAATAGCAATATTCATAATTTATTTTTTTTAATTCTTTGAATAGCTATATCAAGAACATCTAAAGTATTGCATAACGAAATTCTGATATATTGATTTCCATTTGTTCCAAAAATTCCTCCTGGAGTAATAAATACATTTGCTTTTTGTAAAATAATATTAGAGAGCTCATATCCATTTTTATAGGCTTTTGGAATTTTTGCCCAAACAAAAAGCCCTTGTTGTTTTTTCGAATAAGTACAATTTAAAATATCCATAATTTGAAATTTTTTGCCTTTTTTTATAAATAGAATTTAATTTTTTATAACATTTAGGTTTAACTTGTAATGCTTGAATGGCGGCGAATTGAATAGGTTTAAACATTCCTGAATCCATATTACTTTTAAATCGTAAAACGGCATCAATATATTCTTTTTTTCCTCCAAGCATTCCTATTCTCCAACCAGCCATATTATGAGATTTGCTTAAAGAATTTAATTCTAAACAATATTCTTTTGCATTTTTTATTTTTAAAATAGATAATGGTTTTTTATTTAAAATAAATGAATAAGGATTATCATTAATAATTAAAAAATTATTTTTTTGAGCTAATTGAATCAATTGTTTAAAAAAAGAAATAGTAGCAAGACTACCTGTAGGCATATGAGGATAATTGATCCACATTAGTTTTACATTTTTTAAATCTTTCTTTTTTAATTTTTTTAAATTAGGTAACCAATTATTTTTTTCTTTTAAATCATACTCAATAATTTTCCCTCCTGCCATTTTTGTAGCAGCAGCATAAGCAGGATATCCTGGATTAGGAATTAATACTTCATCATTAGCATTTAAAAAACTCATACTAATATGCATAATTCCTTCTTTAGAACCCATTAAAGGTAAGATTTCGTTTTCAGGAGAAAGTTGAACTCCAAAATATTTTTGATACCAATGAGAAAAAGCAATTCTTAATTCAGGTATTCCTTTATAATTTTGATAAGCATGATTTTTTTTATTTACAGCATTTTTATTTAATGCTTGAATAATGGATGAATGAGGAGGAAGATCTGGACTACCAATCCCTAAATTAATGACTTGTTTTCCTTCAAGATTCATTTGTGCTATTTCTCTTAATTTTTTAGAAAAATAGTATTCTTCAATTTTATGAATTCTAAAAGATGTTGATATATTTTTATTCATAATTAAAAAATAAAAAAGGAGTTTCTTATGAGAAACTCCTTTTGTTATGATATTAATACAACAATAAAAGTTCCTTTATGTATGCACATAAAAGAAATAAGAATAATAATTGTTGTATGATTTTTTCATGATAATAATAAAGTTGAAAATAAAGTTAATAATTTTTTATTTAAATTAAAATAATTAATTAAAATAAATGGTAATATTCGGATGTTCTCCTTTTAATGTTTTAATTCTATGTTGTGATATTCCTAAATCTATTAAACTTTTTTTACAGGCAATAGATTTTGATATGATATTAGCATGAATATCTATTGAAGCATCAGGATGTTTTTTAAGTTCAATAGATAAATCTTTGATTAGTGAAAGACTTTCTTTTGTAATTTTATAAGAATTAGAATGAAATTTAAAATCTTTTAATATTAAAAATTCTCCTTTTTGTTGACTTTTTAAGATATGAGCAATTTGTTCTTTTAATTCAATAGGTGTATTATTTGATATAGGGCTTACATAATTATTAGAATGTTTTTTTGTTGGTTTTTCATTCTTTTTAATTTGAGGATGATTTTCTTTTTGTTGATTGATATTTTTTTCTTCTTGAATACTGTTTTCTACAATGGGTGAGTTAGTATTGGAGTTGTTAAAATTAGAATAATAAAATCCAAATGATAAAATAGTAATACTGCCTATAAAGAAAATAACCCAAGGAATATAATTGGGAACAGTTTCAAAATTATTAAGAGAAAAACTATTTTCAGAGGTGTTGACTTCATGAACTTTTGGAATAGTTTTTTCTATTTGTTCGGTATAAATGAGTTCAGGAGGAACCACATTTTTTAAATATTCTTTTTGAGAAGAAAGAAGTTCCATCAATTGATAAGTGTCTAATTTATAATTTTCAATTTGTTTTCCAATAACTCCTAAAATTAAAGGAAAAGAAATTTGTAACAAGGTTGAAGCAGAACTTCTTTTGACTTCACTATTTTGAGTAATGATATCAACAAAATTTGTTTTTTGTTGTCCAATAAAATGATGAGTTAATTGTCCTCCAGATGAGATTAAAGAAGTAGGAGAGCTTCCTCCACTAAATAAACCTGTTAAATATGATAAAATACTTCCATCATGTTTTCCTTCTTTCACCGTATGCAATACTTGATAGGCTCCCTCTTCAGAGGCAGCTTTTTGAGTAAAAATATGAAGCACTGATGGAAATGTAATTTCCAATGCAGTTTGTAATTTTTCAGGAGAATCTCCTAAAAAATGGCTGAGTGATTCAACTAGGTTATTTCCTACTTGATATTTTAATAAATTCAAAAGGTTCATGTTCAGAATTTCAGTTTTCTCTAAATTCTAAATCGAAAGATTTACACTAAGGGGGGAATGCGTTTTATGTTTTATAAAGCTTAAAAATAGTAAAAAAATTTAAAAAAAAGAAAACTCTTTGAAATTTTTCAAAGAGTTTTCTAACAAATTAAAAATCATTATAATATGATAGATAAAGGATTATCTCTTAGTAAAGAATAATTCTACTCTACGATTTTTGGCTTTTCCTTCTTCCGTTGCATTATCTGCAATCGGTTGATCTGAGCCTAAACCTTCTGTAGTTATTCTTGC
This sequence comes from Saprospiraceae bacterium, assembly GCA_020630895.1. Lineage (GTDB taxonomy): Bacteria > Bacteroidota > Bacteroidia > Chitinophagales > Saprospiraceae > JAHDCE01. Next base: position 9,809 of record JAHDII010000048.1, on the reverse strand, counting down.
AGCATCAATTCCTTCTGCTACTAATAGATCTTTAATTGAATTAGCTCTATCTAAAGATAATTTTTTATTACTAGTTTCATCTCCTTCACTTGGGGTATGTCCTATAATTTTAATTTCTGCATCTACGAAAGCATCTAAGAGAGCTGCTAAATTAGAAACATGAATTTTAGAATCGTTAGAGATATTTTTACTATTAGAATCAAATTGAATACCATCTAAAATATAACCTGTACTCAAATCAACATTATCTCCATTTAAAAAGCTAATAATTTTTTCCTCAAAAGATTCAGCAGCAAATTTAATTTCTTTCCCGCCAGGTAAAGTTACAGATTTTAAAGAAGCATCTTCTTTTTTAGATTCCTCTATTTTTGAGGCATTATCAGTAGTCTTTTCCTTGACCTCTGTTTCTTTATTATCAGTATTTTTAGAATCATTAGTATCACTATTACAAGCAGAATAACTCATTATAAATACAAAAAGTAGATGTAAGAATAAAAATTGCTTCATGATATTTATTATTTATAATGTCTAAATTTTAGTTTCTTTTCCTTTTTTAGAATAAACAATATTTTTTTCTATTTTATGTTGAGGACGACTCCACTTTATTTTTTCCTTAGAACTTTCATATTCAGATTCTTTTGTTTCTGGTTGAGGATGTTTAGCAAAAGGATCTGTAGGTTTTAATCCTAGTAAATCAAACATTTCTAAATCTTCATAGATATCTGGATTGGGAGTCGTTAATAACTTATCTCCTGCAAAAATAGAAGCGGCACCTGCCATAAAACAAAAGGCTTGTCCTTCTCTACTCATGCTAGTTCTTCCAGCAGAAAGACGAATTGTAGTATGAGGCATAACAATACGTGTAGTCGCTACCATACGAATCATATCCCAAATAGGAATAGGTTCAATATCTTCCATAGGAGTTCCTTCAACAGAAACTAAAGCATTAATAGGAACAGATTCTGGTTGAGGACTTAAATTCGCTAAAGTGAGTAACATTCCACAACGATCTTCTATAGATTCTCCCATTCCAATAATTCCACCAGAACAAACCGTAACTCCTGTTTTTCTTACATTATCTATTGTTTTTAAACGATCCTCATATCCTCTAGTAGAAATGACTTCTTTATAATATTCTTCAGAAGTATCTATGTTATGATTATAGGCATATAAACCTGCATCTGCTAAGCGTTGAGCTTGTTGTTCTGTTAGCATTCCAAGAGTACAACACACCTCCATATCTAGTTGATTCACAGCTTTTACCATATCAACTACTTGATCGAATTCTTTTCCATCTTTGACATTTCTCCATGCTGCTCCCATACATAACCTAGAAGAACCTAATAATTTGGCTCTTTTTGCTGCAATTTCAACTTGCTTGATAGACATTAAGTCTTCATTTTCAACCCCTGTATGATAACGAGCTGCTTGAGGACAATATCCACAATCTTCAGGGCAACCTCCTGTTTTAATAGATAATAAAGTACTAATTTGTACTTCATTAGGATTATGATTCTGACGGTGAACAGTTGCTGCCCTATATACTAAATCTAAAAGTGGGCTATGATATAATTTTGTAACTTCTTCTAATGTCCAAACTTTTTGATCTGTCATATTAAAATATACTTTAAATTTTGATGCAAGATACGCATTAATTTTATTTTGAACGATTTCCAAAAGTATTTAATGCCTCTTCAATTACAGAATAAACTTTATAGAGTTGTTTTTTTGTAATACAATAGGGAGGCATAATATAAACTACATTTCCTAGAGGTCTTAAAATGACTTTTCGATCTAAGAAAAAGGAATAGAGTCGATCTCTTATAGAATTAAAATATGAAGTATCATTTTGAGTTTTAAAATCAAGAGCTAGAATCGTTCCTTTCATTCTTATATTTTCAATAGTAGAATGATTTTTTATTTTGTTATAAAACTTTGTATGATGTTTAATAATTCGTTGAATATTTTTTTGAGTTTCTTTTTTTTCAAATAAATCTAAACTAGCTAATGCAGCAGAGCAACCTACAGGATTTCCTGTAAAAGAATGCCCATGAAAAAAAGTTTTCATTTTATCATTAGATAAAAATGCATTATAAATTTTATCATTACAAGTCGTAATAGATAGAGGTAGCGTTCCTCCTGTTAAACCTTTAGATAAACAAGTAATATCTGGTTTGTTTTTTAAATAGTTAGATGCAAATATTTTTCCTGTTCTATAAAATCCAGTCATCACTTCATCAGCAATACAAAGAATATTATTTTTTTTACAGATAGCAATTAATTCATCTAATATTTTTTCATCATACATGATCATTCCACCCGCTCCTTGAATTAAAGGTTCAAAAATAAAAGAACAAACTTTATTGTTTTTAATAATCTTTTTTAATTTTTTAATGCATTCTTTTTCTCTACCTACAACTGGCGTTGGTATTCTTTTTATTTTAAATAAATGATTTTTAAAAGGATCGTTAAAATGAGAATCTCCACCAGCTGACATTGCACCAAAAGTATCACCATGATAAGCATCATCTAAGGCAATAATTGTATTTTTTTCTTTTCCTTGATTATAAAAAAATTGAATACTCATTTTTAAGGCAACTTCAACAGCCGTTGAACCATTATCAGAAAAAAATATTTTATCTTGATGCGGTAAATAATGTAATAATCTTTCACTCAATTCAATTGCGGGTTGATGCGTAAATCCTGCAAAAATAACATGCTCTAAAGTTTGAAGTTGCTGATATATTTTTTTAGCAATATAAGGATTAGAATGCCCATGAACATTAACCCACCAAGAAGATACAGCATCTATATATGTATCTCCTTTATCATCATATAATAGGGCATCTTTCCCCTTAGTAATTACAAGCGGATTGTCCGCTGTTTTCATTTGGGTAAAAGGATGCCAAATATTATTTTTATCTATTTCAACAAGGTTCATATTCATATTAAATATTTTTAAAAAAATGTGTGTGTTTTAAAATATTTTTTGGATTTAATTTTTTGATTTTTGGAATATCAATAATGTGTTTGATATTTTTATTTTTACTCAATGTAAAAATAATATCTCTAGTAGATTTTGTAGGCGTTCCATTAAAAACTAAAGCATGAATTGGAATGTTATGTTGATGTAAAATTTCAATACTTAATAATGTATGATTGATACTTCCTAAATAATAATTAGCTACTAATATTACAGGCAAATTTAATTGTTTAATTAAATCTAAATAAGTGTTTTTTTGATTCATTGGAACTAAAATTCCTCCAGCTCCTTCAATAATTAAATGATTTTTTGTTGAAGGTTTTTTTATTTTTTTTAATTGTATTTTTATTCCTTCTTCTTGAGCAGAATAATGTGGTGAAGCAGGAATTTTAAATCGATATTTTTCGGAATGAATTTTACTTTTAGAATTAGAAATTAATTTTTTTATTTTTTTAGAATCAGAATTTTTTAAATCACCCGATTGAATAGGTTTCCAATAATCAGCTTGTAAAGATTCAACTAAAAGAGCCGAAATAATTGTTTTTCCTACGTCTGTACCAATCCCTGTAACAAAAAAATGTTTTTTCATAAAAAATAATTTATTTTACAATTTTATTTAATGTTTGAGCTAGAGAAACAATTTCTTCAACGCTATTAAAAGCATGAATACAAATTCTTATTCTTTCTTTTCCTTCTTCAACAGTTGGAGCAACAATAGGCTTCACATCAAATTTTTTTCCTTGTAATAATTGAGCAATTTCTCTTACCTTTTTACTCCCTGAAATCATTAAAGATTGTATAGGACTGTCACTTGGAATAAATTGATTTTTGACTCTTGAATGTAGAGAATGTTTAAATAAATGAATCTGTTGATGAAGAAGTTGAATACGATCAGTTGTATTTAATTCTTCATAAGCTTTTTCTATATAAGCCAAAGAGTGGGGGGGAAGGGCTGTTGTAAAAATAAAAGAACGAGCATAATTGATTAAATAATCTCTAAGAATGGGAGAACCCAAAACAATAGCTCCATGACAACCCATAGCTTTTCCAAAGGTGTGTACTCTAGCAAAAACTCTTTTTTCTACTCCTAATTCACAAACTAAACCTTTTCCTTTTTGTCCAATTACTCCTGTCGAATGAGCCTCATCAATAATTAAAGCAGCATGAAATTTCTCACACAAATCTAGCATTTTTAGTAAAGGAGCAACATCTCCATCCATAGAAAAAACGCCTTCTGTAGCTACAAAGATATTTCCTTGAGCAAAAGATAATTTTTGTTCTAAATCATCTAAATCATTATGCGAAAAAGCAATACTTGTTCCTAAAGACATTTTTAATCCATCTCTTATAGAAGCATGGGATAATTCATCATAAAGAATAGTATCATTTTTAGAAGCAATACATCCAAATAATCCTACATTAGCATCATAACCAGAATTGAATAATAAACCTGCTGAAGCATGGTGATAATCAGCAATTTTTTGTTCTAAAGCTTCATGAAAAGGGAGATTTCCAGAAATTAATCGAGAAGCTTTGGCTCCAGAACCATAGCTCAAATGATCTATCTTTAATAAATCATTGGTTGCAAAACCCAAATAGTCATTGGAAGAAAAATCAATATAATGATTGGTTTGTGGTAAAGAACGATATGTTTTCTTTTCCTTTCTTACATTTAGTTTTTGATAGAAGAAATTTTCTATTTCAAGCATTATACTTTAATTCAATGATATAATTTCTTTAGAGTAAATCTGTTTAAAAAAATTGTTTTTAGACAATTTCATTGCCTAATTAAAAGCAAATATCATAAAAAAACTCTTTTAAATGCTATTGACCTCATCAAAACACCTATCTTTGTCGGATTATCTGAAATAAAACTATTCTAACATTTGATGAACCAGCAGACACTTAAAGAAAGTTTTACAACTAGTGGTAAAGGATTACATACAGGTAAAAATGTAAATTTAACCATTCTTCCAGCTCCTATTAATCATGGTATTAAATTCAAACGCATTGATCTTGAAGGGAAACCTGAAATTTTAGCAGATGCATTGAATGTAACATCAACTGTTAGAAATACTACAATTACTAAAGGTCAAGCATCTGTATCTACTATAGAACATTTATTATCAGCCTTTTATGCTTTAGGGATTGATAATGTATTAATTGAAATTGATGGCCCTGAAGTTCCTATAAAAGATGGCAGTTCTATAGAATATATTCATGCAATACATAAAGTAGGAATTCTTGAACAAGATGCTGAAAAAGAAATATTAATCATTCGAAAACCTTTTCATTATTTAGATGAAGAAACAGGAAGTGAAATATCTGTCTTCCCTGCTAAAAGTTTAGAATTAACAGCTCTAATTGATTTTAATTCTGAATTGTTAGGTTTACAATATGCCAATTATAATGGATATACAAATTATGAAAAGGAAGTCGCTCCTGCTCGTACTTTTGTCTTCTTACATGAGCTAACTCAATTGATTCAATATGATTTAGTAAAGGGAGGAAGTTTAGATAATGCTGTTGTATTTGTAGAAGAAGTTCCTGAGAAACAAGAATTAGATAAAATAGCAGCTTCTTTTGGAGAAGAAAATATTAAAGTAGAAGCAGGAGGGATTTTAAACAAAGGAGGCTTAAAGTTTGAAAATGAACCAGCAAGGCATAAATTGTTGGATATGATAGGTGATTTAGCTTTATTAGGAAAGCAAATTCATGGAAGAATTGTGGTAACAAAACCAGGACACACTGCTAATGTTAATTTGGCTAAAAAACTAAAAACCTTATTAAGAGAACAAAAGAAATTAAAAGGGATTCCTTTGTATGATCCTAGTAAATCTCCTATTTATGATGTTGTAGAAATTACAAAAAAATTACCTCACCGTTTTCCATTTTTGTTAGTAGATAAAATAATTGAATTAACAGAAAAACAAGTAGTTGGAGTAAAAAATATTACGTTCAATGAAGGGTTTTTTCAAGGACATTTCCCTGAAAACCCTGTAATGCCAGGCGTCCTTCAAATCGAAGCAATGGCTCAAACAGGAGGTATTTTAGCTTTGTCAACAGTAGAAGATCCTGAAAATTGGGACACTTATTTTTTAAAAATTGATAAGGCTAAATTTAAAAGAAAAGTTGTACCAGGAGATACTTTAGTTTTTAAACTAGAGTTATTAGCTCCTATTCGTAGAGGAATAGTAACAATGTATGGAACAGCTTATGTAGGAAATCATATTGTTTCAGAAGCTGAATTGACAGCCCAAATAGTAAGACGTACGGTTTAATTTCTATGAAAATCGAACTCAATCAAGTAGGGAAAAGATATCGGTTAGAATGGATTTTTAAAAATCTAAATTATACTTTCCTTCCTCAACATTCTTATGCTATTTTAGGCTCAAATGGTTCTGGGAAATCTACTTTAATGAAAATTTTGTCAGGGCATTTATCCCCATCTAAAGGAATAATAAATTTTTCTTTAACTGGAAATGAGATAGAAAAAGACAAAGTTTTTGCTCATGTTACTTTTGCAGCTCCTTATATAGATTTAATTGAAGAATTTTCTTTAATTGAAATGTTACAATTTCAAATGAAGTTTAAACCTTTTATTCAAGAAATGAGTTTGAATGATGTTGTAGAAATCATTCAATTGCCTAATTCTGCCAAGCATAAAGAAATTCGTTTTTTCTCTTCAGGCATGAAACAAAGAATGAAATTAGCTTTGGCTATATTATCAGAATCATCATTATTATTATTAGATGAACCCACTACAAATTTAGATACTCAAGGAATGGAATGGTATTTAGAATTGGTTCAAAAATATACTTCTGATAAAACAGTAATTGTAGCATCTAATGAGGAAAGAGATTTTACTTTTTGTAAGTATATTTTGAATATTATGGATTATAAACCTCAAAAAAGAAGAAGAAAATAAAAAAATGGCGTTAAAAATAGCGTACTCTATTCATGCGACAAATATAATTGTGTAACTTTGCCCATTAAACGAAACAGTATATTCAAAATATACTTAATAACTAAACAGTATTTATTGTTTATGAGATCTCATTATACTTTATTTTTAATAACAATCATATTTGTTTTTTTATCTCATATTGGAATAGCACAAAGTATTTCTTCTCTTAAAGAAATGGCAGATATCCAATTTGTTTTAGGAAAATATCAAGAAGCTCATGAAAAATATTTGAAAGTTCAAATAGCCAAGCCTAATAAATTGGAAATCAAATATAAGTTAGGTGTTTGTTATTTTTATTTGGGAAATTATCATAATGCAGAACAATATTTATTGTTTACCGCAAACGAAAAAGGAGGAAACCAAGAGGCATGGTATTATTTGGGGAGATTATACCACTATCAATCTAAATACAAAGATGCAATTAATTATTATAAAAGGTTTTTAAAAGAAATAGATCCTAGTCACGTTAAAAGAAGTAAAGCAAAACATTTAATGAGACAATGTGCAAGTGCTAGAGAATTAAAATATCTTACAGAAATTGCTATTGTTGAAAATTTGGGAAATAAAGTCAATGATGTTTATGATGATTATGCTCCTATTTTAAGCCCTTCTAGAAAAACAACACTTTATTTTGCTTCTGAAAAAGTTACAAATATCGGTGGATTAAGAGATAAAGAAGGCTTACAAGATGAATATTTAGGAACATATAATAGTGATATTTTTTCTTCTCAATTGATTAATGGAGAATGGACTTCTGTTAGATCATTAGATCATTTGATTAATTCCCAAAGAGATGATGAAATTTTAGGTTTTTCATCAGATGCTACAGTGATGTATTATTATAAGGGGTATCATTCTAAAAGAGATGGAGCTATTTTTACAGATACTATTAGAGCATCCGAAGAAATTATTTTCCCTAAAGAATTGAGTTCACCTATACGCTTGAAAGAAGGAGATACAAGCCCTTTCTTTTTTAATGATTCAATTATTATTTATGCTGCTAATAAACCTGATGGCTATGGTGGCTTAGATTTATATGTGACTAAAAGATTGCAAGGGAAATTTTGGACAAGACCCCAAAATTTAGGACCAGAAGTTAATTCTCCTTATGATGAAAAACATCCTTTTTTAGCTAAAGATGGAAGAACCATTTATTTTAGTTCTAACAGAGTGAATAGTCTTGGAGGTTTTGATATTTTTAAATCATATTTTACAGATAGCGATTTAAAATGGTCTGAAGCAGAAAATTTAGGACTACCCATTAATTCTCCAGGAGATGATCTTTATTTTAAAATGGGAAGAGAAGGCTTAAAAGCTTATTTTGCTTCTGACCGTTTTGGAGGAAGAGGAGGATTAGATATTTATTCAGCATATTATAAATTAGCTCAAAAAGAACAATTAATTGTATCAAATCCAGTTTGTTTTTATTTAGTCAATGATGATAATAAAAATAATACTACAGCTTCTATTGAAGGAAATTCATCTGATAAACCTACAACAATAAATCCACTTCCTGAAGAAAAAAAGAAAAAGGTATATCTCTCTCAATTATTTTATCAAGGAGAACAAGTACTAACCTCTTCTAATATAGGAGAACTCAATAAAGTTATTAAACTCGCAGAAGAAAACCCTTTAACTAAAGTTGAAATTACAGGGCATACAGATATAGCAGATCCCGAAAAATTCCGATTATATTTTTCTTATTTAAAAGCTGAAAAAGCAGCAACATATTTAAGAAATAATGGATTAACAACAGATAGAGTTATTGTAAAAGGATTAGGCTCTAATTATCCTTTAGTTAAAAATAAAAACCCCGATGGTTCTACAAGTACTATTGCTGTTCGATTGAATAAAAGAATTGATATTCGAATTTTATATTTAGATGATAATTCAACAACAGAAGTGGTTTATAAATTACCAGAAATTAGTGATAAAATAAAGGAATATAAATCAGCTTATTATGAAGGATCTTTAAAAGGACTTTCTTATAAAGTTCAAGTAGCAGCACTTAAAAGTATTTATGATAGTGATATTATTATTAAATATAAAGATTCTATGGTTGAAGAAGTTCTAAATAAAAATTTATTAAGATATACAGTAGGTTTATTTAGAACATATTCTTCTGCGAAGTATTTAAAAGAAGAATTAATTAAAAATGGAGTATCTGGAGCATATATTGTTCCTTATATTGATGGAGTTAGACTTGCTCCTTCAGCAGCAGCAGCATATTCTGCAAAATATCCTGATTTGAAAAATTTTGCATCTGGAAAATAATCATTTATTTTTCAGATTTATTTTTTTCTCTCCATTGTTGAACTAAAGTTTCTAGCTCATTATAAATATCATTTACAGGATAATTTAATCCAGATAAAACATGAGTAGTAGAATTGTATTCTTTAATAATTAATAATTTAGTCTGATCTAAAACCACTAATTGTCCATCTTTTTGAATAGGATATTTAGAATGTTCTTTAAACTCATCTAATTTTATCATTTCAATATCATTAAAATTGATAAAACCTTTAGTACTACTGATTCCATTTTCGTATAATTGCACTGGTAATATTCTATTTTCTGTTAAATAAGAAAAAATAGAGGTGCCTAATGCAACAATCCCTATAAAACCAGAAAATAATAATAGTAATTTTTTATTGTTCTTTAATGAAAAAAAGAATAACAACAAACAAACAATAAATAAAATTAAACCACCTATAAAATAAAGAGATTGTTCAGAGGTATTAGGATTAAAAGTAAAAAGAACATTATCCATTATTAAAATCAATTTTAAAATACAAAATAAAAAACAACATCGTTCTTGAATTATGAAAACAAAGGTAGCTTTATTCATTTTTATATTAT
>JAHDII010000047.1:13778-16179 GCA_020630895.1 Saprospiraceae bacterium | reverse complement strand
ACATAAGTACCTGCTGGTTGAGCTACTTCTAAACCTTGGAACACTCCAACTTGAGTAAAACGGAAGGTCATAGGAAATTCTACTGTACTTCCATCAGAAGGATGAATTCCATTATACCAAAGATTAGATGTTAGAACATAAGTACCATCATCCCAACCTGCAATATCCATAATCTCAGGACAGTCACCAGTTGCAGCATCATAATTTCCTGTATCATTACCTTGATCATCAAATACATAAAGATCCATATCTACTTGGTCACAGAAAGTAACTTCTACACCATCTACAACAGCAGTGTTATTCCAATCTATTTCTAATTGAATATCATTACTTGTTAGATTTGTTAATTCTACTGTACGCACTTCTGTAGGGAAGTTTACATTAGCAGTTCTTGCATCTCCAATTTGAATAGCTACTGTTTCAGTATCTTCAGGAGTGGCATCACTATATATATATAATTCTCCTGAAGCAGTAGTGCTATAAGCAGGAATATATAATGAGTGAGTAGATAAATCAAAATCTTCTCCTTCTGTAGCTGTTCCACTTGCTTCTGCACTTACATAGATATAAATATCTACTACTTGTGGCTCAGAAAGTGTAACAGTAAAAGGGAAAGCTGCATCAGCTTCTTCCATAGAAGCGGGAGCTGTCCATTCTAAAGTAGCCGTAGGATTACTAGGAGAAAGTGTACTATAATCTGTATAATCTTCATTCTTACATTGTGAGAATAAGATCATTACCGCAAAAGCTAGTACAGCAAAATTCTTACGACTTGAAAAAATATTCTTCATTTTATTCATTTTTATGTTTTAATAAAATTCAGTTGAAATTATTAAATAAAATGAGGAGTGAGCAATTTCTCACTCTCTCTATTTTTATTTAAATTTTCTTTTTCAACTCATAATAAAATTGACGAGTACCACTACTTCTAATATAACCATGAGTCATGATTACTTGATCCTCACCATTAATATCATCCTTAATTGTATAATTAGACTCTCCACAGTGAGTATCAGGTAATAAAGCTGCATCATTAATACAGTTAGCTACTTCATCAGCACTCCAAACGGTTTGAACTGCACCATTATATTCTTTAGGAATAATAACATCACCATCGCCATTTATAGTGAAATAAAATTCATTATCAGGATCTTGTCCTGTAGTAAATGGTCCATTAGCTAGGATATGGTATGTTAAATCGTCAACTGATTCAATTACTATTTCATCACCATTCCAATCTCCTTGGAAACCAGCTGTTGGGTGCCAATATTCACTAGCAATTACTTCATAAACTCCAGCAAAACGTCCAGATAAAGCTACTTTAGTAGTTTCACCACTTTCAGCAGAAGTTCCTGCACTTGTATTTGCTACATAAGTCAATTCAAAAAAATCTCCTACTGAGAGTTGTTCATCATCAGTTGGAAAAGCTGCTCCATTCAGCGTTACTCCATTGGCTAAATCAGCATAAGTAAAACTAATTGTATGATCACTAGCATTAGTATCTCCAGTAATAGGAACACTCATTAAGAGTACTTTATTAGAAGTACCTAAAGCACCTTGATATTGTTTATATATATCTACAGATGTAGTTTTAACAGCTCCTTGAAAAACTCTAAAGTTTGCTTCATAAGCTGTTTGACTTGCTATAATATGAGGGATTAAGATATTAAATACATCAATAAGACCTCCTTCAGCAGCATTGTCATCAACAAATACTCTATCGTCATCACAAGCAGAAAAAGTAAATGCTATTAGAGCTGTTAATAATAAAAATTTAATATTCTTCATGATATAAATTTTAAATGATTAATTCATCCACCAAACTGGTGTAGTTAAAGAATTTGGACCCTGAGAAGAAACAGCATTATTATAATTTTCAGCATTTACTGATTGTTCTATTACAGGATAAGTATAACGAGAAGGAATTTGGTTAATTGCTCCATCAATTGCTGGAGTTAAGACAGGATAACCTGTTCTTCTTTGCTCTGTCCAAGCTTCAACTCCTTGACAGAATAAACCTAACCAATTTTGTTCTGCAATTTTTTGTAAATTACCTGTATTATATTCAATTGCTGGTTGAGCAATATAAGCATCATAATCAGCTAAAGTACCATTTGTTTCAAAAGAGGCACGAATTCCTTCATAATAATACGTTGCAGCATCACCAGTAATTAAATTTCTAGCAGCTGCTTCAGCCATTAAAAATTGTAGTTCAGAATAAGAAATGAAATACCCTGGAGCTTCAGCAGCAAGATATTGAGTTCCTATTGCAGAAACATTACCATAATTGTAATCATTATTAGGAACTGTTTCTACACCTGCAGGTTTTCCTCTATAATCACCTACATCATTAGGTTGAGCATAAACAGGAAGTCTTGGATCATTCAATGCCATAAGCATA
>JAHDII010000047.1:0-13757 GCA_020630895.1 Saprospiraceae bacterium | reverse complement strand
GTACCAAATACAATTGTTTCAAAAATTGGATTAGCGTTAGGTTCTGCACTTAAATAGATTAATTTAGCTTCATCTGCATTAGAAGAAAACATTTCACCTGTATTTACCAAACTTTGCAAATCAGTTGAAACATCTCTTTTCCCTGAAATTCTCATTAAACAACGGAATTTCAAAGAATTAGCAAATTTTCTCCATGCCATATAATCACCTCCATATAAGATATCAGAATCAGAGTTAATTTCACCTGAGCCATCTAATAAAGTTAATGATTGATCTAGCATTGCTAGAATACCTGTATAAACATCTGATTGAGTATCGTACTTAGGACCAAGATTTCCACTACTTCCTTGAAGTGCTTCAGAGAAAGGAATATCTCCAAACATATCAGTAAGTACTGCAAAACCAAAAGCTTGAAGAATTAATGCAACTCCTTGCATATCAGAATTACCTTCTCCTTCAGCTAATAACTGCATAGATTTAGCATCGCCGATAACTCCGGCATCTTCATATACAACATCCCCTACTTCAACAAGACCTCTTGCATAAAATCCTTTCCAAATTAAACTTTCGATAATACTTTCTCTAGGAATATATCTAGCTTCATCATTGTATTGTACTTTTGCCCATTGTTGAGCCCAACATGCTCCCATATCACCTCCAACAAATGTATCGTAAAGGCCTTTTTGAGCTCCTCGAATAACTGGTGCTAATAATAAATTTGATGGAATAATGCTTGGATTATTAGGATCGACATTTAATTCTTCGAAACCTTTATCACAAGAGCTTATCGCCATCGTTACCGTTAATAATACCAGGAATATTTTTGAAAATTTCATGTTCAAAATTATTTTGTATTGATTAATTAAAATGATAATTTAAGGTTGAAGCCTAAGCTTCTAGTAGATGGCAATTGACCAAATTCTTGACCTTGTTCTCCATCAGCAGAACTAAATGCTGATTCTGGATCAATATGAGGAGAATTTCTATGTAATATTGCTAAGTTTCTAGCAACAAAAGAAATTTCTGCATTCATGAAAGGAGATTTATCAATCCATTTTTTAGGAAATTGATAACCAATAATTAATTGTCTCCATTTTACGAAAGAAGCATCAAATACTGAACTTTCTGCTACTGAATTAGAATAAGCTCTTTGATTAAATGCTTGAGAAGTTACAACAATATTATTATCTACCCATTCTGGAGCATCTGCTGTACCTACATTCATCACACCATCACCAACAAGACCTGTTTCACGACCTAATAAAGTTTCTTCTAATACACCTGCATATCTACCCCAAGTATTTGTCATACTATAGATAGAACCGCCAATTTTAGCATCAAATACTGTATTTAACTTAATTCCTTTATAAGATAAATCCATTGTGATACCACCTCTCCAATCTGGTTGAATATTTCCTAATACTTCAACATCTCCGATAGTTGGTAAACCACCAGAATAGATGATGTCTCCATTTTCGTTACGAGCAAAAGCTGGACCTACTAAAACACCATAAGGTTGTCCTAGAACAGCTTGAATATCTGTGCTCCATTGTCCACCAAAAGTAACAGACTCAGCACCTCCTAAATCTGTGATTTCGTTCACATTCTTAGCGAAATTAAACCCTAAATCTAATTTAATATCTTTAGTTTCAATAGGAGTTATTCCTAATTCTAATTCAACTCCTTGATTTTTCATTGTAGCTACATTATCAATAGCAGAAGTATAGCCAGAAGCACCAGATACTTCTACATCCATAAGGATATCAGAACTTACTTGATTATAATAAGTTGCATCTAAGCTAATACGATCATTAAATAAACGAGTATCTAAACCAAATTCAAAACCAGTTGTTACCTCAGGTCTTAAGTTAGGATTATTCAAAGCTCCAGGATCAAAAGCAACAGTTACATTCCCCCAAGGATTAGTAGAAAGTCCATAAGATTGAGCTGTTCTATAAGGAGCTAAGCCTCCAGAACTACCCACTTTAGACCATCCCCCTCTTATTTTAAGGAAAGATAAAGCTTTAGAATTCATATTTAATAATTCTGTTACTACTGCACTTAAAGAAACAGAAGGATAAAGGAATGAGTTACTATCAGAAGAAAGAACACTAAACCAGTCATTACGAAGCGTAAAGTCTAAATAGATAGCTCTTTTAAATCCAATTTGTCCAAATCCAAATAAACTATTTACTCTTGACTGAGAAATGCTATTTGTTAAAATAGTATTTACCCCTGATTTCACATTAGAAAGATTATACAATCCTGCTAATTCTAATTGAGGAGCTTCACCATATAATACTCTAGCATTATTATAAGCCATATTTCCTCCAAAGTTCAAGCTTAAATCAATATCATCTGTTAAACCTTGATTATAAGAAAGTAACAACTCATTATTTAAGATAGAAACTTTTCTGCTTGTTTCAGAGTAGAACCCTTCAGGATTTTCATTAGAACCTTTTGCTTTTTGTGATGTAACAATCATATTAAAGGCATCTAAACTTGTTTTTCCTCTTACAGATAAATAGTCTGTAATGTCATAAGTTAAAGCAACATTACCCATTACTCTATCTCTGTCTAATTTATTCAAGTTATTATCTAATACCCAATAAGGATTGTTTTGGAATAAAGTATTCCAGTTTAAAGGAGTTCCTTCAGCAGCTGTTCCAGCAGCAGCTAATGGAAGATTTTGATAATCTTTAAGATCTGCGAAATTAACGTTACGTCCAGACCAGATCATTTGTTGAACAGGATTTTCATTATTATATCCTCCTGTTGGTAAGTTACCACTTTTAGATTTAATGTAGTTTACATTTAAAGCTACTCCTAATTTTTCAGCTAATTTAATATTAGAACTTCCTGTAATATTATATTTAGTGAAATCAGTATTAGGAACAATACCTTTTTGGTTAGACATACCTAATCCTAAACGGAAGTTAGCTCCAGCATTACCTCCTGTAAAAGAGATATTGTTGTTAGCTGTAATACCTGTATCATAGAAATCCTTAATGTTATCTGGATGAGATACCCAAGGCATTGGAGCACCACCATTTTGATAAGAATTCCATTGAACGAACTCTAAACCTCTATCAAGAGGAGGTCCCCAACTTTCATCAATACCACCATCTCCATTTTGTCCATCAACAAATTCGAAATAATCTCTACTTCCTCCTTGTCCATAAGAGTTTTGGAAATCTGGTAATACAAGAGGTTTTTCAAAAGTAGTAGAAGAATTGAAAACAATACCAATTCCTTTACGTTGAGTTCCAGTTTTAGTAGTAATTACAATCGCTCCATTAGATGCTTGGTGTCCGTATAATGCAGCCGCAACAGGACCTTTTAATACAGTGATAGATTCAATATCATCTGGATTAATGTCTGCTATACCATTAGGTAAGTCAAAACCACCAGAAGAACCTGCACTACCATAATTAGCATTACTAACAGGTACACCATTTACTACAAACAAAGCTTGATTACTTCCTCCAATAGAAGTTGGTCCACGAAGTACAACTCTAGAAGAGGCACCTACAGCACCAGAACTGCTTGTAATTTGAGCTCCTGCAACTTTACCACTCAAAGAGTTGACTAAGTTTGCTTCACGAGCTTGAGTCAAATCCGACCCATCAATTTTTGTCACGGCATAACCCAAAGATTTTTCTTCTTTAGGTATATTCAATGCTGTAACCACCGTAGTTGTTAATAAGACACCTTCTTTTAATGTTAAATCAATAACATTAGAAGTGCCCACAGTCATTTCCTGTTCAGTGTAACCTGTAAATGAAAAAACAAGAACATCTCCTTCTTTAGCTTCTAAAGAATAAGTACCGTCAAAATCTGTTACAGTACCGTTATCTGTTCCTTTTAGCATTACAGTTGCACCGATAAGTGGTTCGCCTGCTTCATCTAATACTGTACCCGATACTGTTTTTTGTGCAAAAACAGTAGAGAAAGTAAGTAGAACCATGCTGAAAATCAGTGAAAAATGTTTCATACCGTCATATTGGTTTAATTACAAAATTTATTTACAAAGCGGAAAATTATACAATTATCTTTAGATTTCACAATTTGTTAACATTCATTTGATCAATTATTTTTTTAATTTATATCTTCTTCATTATTAACTAAGTCACATCTTTAAAGAATTCTTAAATTATTTTAATTGTCTTAAATATAATTGTATAGTATTATGAAGTCCATAATATAGTGAATCTGAGATTAAGGCATGTCCAATTGAGACTTCTAACACATTAGGAACGTTTGAAATGAAAAAATGTAGATTATCTAAATTTAAATCATGCCCTGCATTAATTCCTAAACCTATATTATGAGCTAGTTTAGCACATTCTATGTAGGGTTTTATAATTTCTTGTTTATTTATAAAAAATTGTTCTGCATAAGGTCCTGTATAAAATTCTATTCTATCTGCCCCTACTTCTTTGGCTCCTTCAATATTTTTAGCTTCTGTATCAATAAAAATGGATACTCTAATATTTTTTTCATGAAGTTGAGCTATAACATCTTTCAAGAAGTGTTTATTCTTAATGGTATCCCATCCAGAATTAGATGTTAAGGCATCAGGTGCATCTGGGACTAAAGTACATTGATGAGGACAATTTTGAGTGACTAAATTCAAAAATTTTTTATTCGGATTTCCTTCTATATTAAATTCGGTTGTTACTTCTTTTTTTAATAATGGAATATCATTATATCTAACATGTCTTTCATCTGGACGGGGATGCACAGTTATTCCTTGAGCTCCGAATTTTTCACAATCTTTAGCTATTTGAACCAAATTTGGAAAATCCCCTCCTCTTGCATTTCTTATCAATGCTACTTTATTAATATTTACACTTAAATTTGTCATTAATGATTAAATATTTGCATTTCAATACAATGGATTAACTTTTCTATTCGCACATTGATTCTATGAATTAATAGAAAATCCATAAGATATTCAATTATATTTGCACAAAGTTGATATTTCTATATGACATTAAAAACAAACGAGGCTATTAATGACAATTCTATGAATAATGTTAATTATCATAAATTATTCATATTAGAGTTATTCCATTTAATAGCATTAATTATTTTTTGTATGTTGCTAGGGAGTTTTATTACCCAAGCTATCAGTCATTGGATTTATGATGTAGATATTCAAGAATTACAAAAAGATAGAACTGCATCTTCTATTGTAGAACATAAAAATATATGGCTGCAAATTTTAATGATGGGGAATCTTAGCACCTTTTTATTGCCTGGGTTATTATTTTCTTTTTTTGTTTATAAAAAAAAATGGCTTAATTCTGTTTCAGCTCATATTTTTCCTCAAATAAATTCTCTTCTTTTAGGAGGTTTAGTCATGATTATTTCTTTGCCATTTATTCAATTTACATTTCTTCTCAATCAAAAAATTCCTTTACCTAATTCTTTGATTCAAATGGAGAGTAATTCCAATGAAATGCTGACTCATTTATTAAGTATGAATTCTCCCTTAGAATTATTTATTAATTTATTTATTTTTGCCTTTATTCCAGCAATGGGAGAAGAATGGATTTTTAGAGGCTTTTTACAAAAAAGATTAATTCCTATATTAAAAAATAAACATATTGCAATTCTAATAACAGCTATTATTTTTAGTGCCATTCATTTTCAATTTCAAGGATTTATTCCTAGAGTAGTTTTAGGGCTTATTTTAGGATATTTATTTTTATGGTCGGGCAGTTTATGGTTAGCTATTTTTGCACATTTTATATATAATGGATTTCAAGTTGTTGGTTTTTACTTTGCAAGTTCACAAGGAATAACGTTAGATGTTGGTGAAGCACAACAAATTCCTTTTTATGCTGCTACTATTTCTTTTTTTCTTGTTTTGGGAATTATGTATATCATCAAAAAGCAAAATGACAATTCATCATTATTAATTCAAAAAAATGAATAGCAAAAACAAAGATTTATTTGTAAGATTTTTAACAGCACTAATATTTGTTCCTACAGTATTAGCAGGATTATTTCTAGGAAAATATTTATTTTCATTATTATTCCTAATTGTATTAATTTCTTGTTCTGTAGAATATTATAATTTAATTTTTCATGATGACTATGAGAGCCATTTTTTTAGAAGAAATTATGGTATTTTTTTAAGTTGTTTCATGTATGTTATTATTGCTTTAAATCATTTAGTTCCAGATTATGTTAATTTCGGAAATTTAGATTTGCAAATGGCAATGTTACCTCTAGCCTTTATTCCTTTTATTTATGAATTATTCAAAAAGTCTGAACGCCCTTTTAGAAATATTGCCTTAGTTTTATCAGGTATTATTTATATAGGAATCCCTATGGTATTGCTTCAGTTTTTAGCATTTGCAACTGATCCTGAAGGATTTAATACTCATATTGTTATTGGATTAATTGTTATGAACTGGATTAATGATTCTGGTGCATACATGGTAGGTTCTCGGCTTGGAAAGACTCCGTTGTTTCCAAGTGTGTCTCCTAAAAAAACATGGGAAGGAACTTTAGGTGGTGTATTTTTTTGTATTATATCAGGATATATTTTTTCATTGTTTTACAAAGAAATCAATACTATAGATTGGATTATTTTAGCATTTATTACAGCTATTTTAGGAAGTATTGGCGACCTTGTGGAATCTATGCTAAAACGAAGTGTAAAAGTTAAAGATTCAGGTAGTTTTTTACCTGGGCACGGTGGTATGTTAGATCGATTTGATGCCTTTTTATTTTTACTTCCTTTTGCATCAGCTTATATTTATTTTTTAAAATTTGGTTAAACTATTCTAAACAATTATTTTAATACATTCATAAATACTTATATTTAAATTAAGTATTCAATTTAATAAAAATATTATTATAAAATGAGAATAAAAATAGCAGCAGGCAACTGGAAAATGAACCAATCTTATCAAGAAGGAATCCATCTTGCTCAAGAAATTATAGAAAAAGCGAATCCTCAAAAAGATGAACTTGTTATATTAGGTTGTCCTTATATTCATTTAAAAGATATTATTAATTTATCTCAAGAAAAAACAAATATTAAAGTTGCTGCACAAAATTGTCATCAAGAAAAAAGTGGTGCATATACTGGAGAAATTTCTGTTTCGATGTTATCTTCGATAGGTGTTGAATATGTTATATTAGGGCACTCTGAAAGAAGACAATATTTTAGAGAGACTAATGAAATATTATCTGCTAAAGTAAAAGGAGCTTTATCGTCTAATATAAGACCTATTTTTTGTTGTGGTGAATCTTTAGAAATTAGAACAGAGGGATGGCATATCCGTTATGTAAAAAATCAATTAGTTAAAGCATTATTTGATTTATCTCCTGAAGATTTTAAACGAATTATTATTGCCTATGAACCCATATGGGCCATAGGAACAGGATTAACAGCATCACCACAACAAGCTCAAGAAATGCATTTTGAAATTAGAAAAACAATAGAAGAACATTTTGGGACCTCTATTGCTAATAACACATCTATTTTATATGGTGGTAGTGTAAAACCTAATAATGCTAAAGAATTATTTTCTCAGCCAGATGTTGATGGAGGTTTAGTTGGAGGTGCATCTCTTACATCAGAATCATTTTTGCCAATTATTTCTGCTTTATCAACTCCTAAAGTCTAAATTTAATATCTTTAAAAAATTTTATGGATTATATTAAATATCATATTGTAACGGATTCTGAAACGGCTGAAATATTAATAGCTTTTTTAGCAGAACTCCCTTTTGATACTTTTGAAGAAACAAAAGATGGAATTGATGCATTTATTTCTTTGTCTTTAGATACTCCAGAAATAGAATTACGACTTAATGATTTAAATCAATTATTTTCTTTTTCATATCATAAAAAAAAGATTTCTTACCAAAATTGGAATCAAATTTGGGAATCAAATTTCAAAACTATTTTGATTGATAATTTTTGTGGTATTCGCGCAGAATTTCACCCTCCTTTTAAAAAGGTAGAACATGAAATTATTATTAACCCTAAAATGGCTTTTGGTACAGGACATCATGCTACAACATATATGATGTTAGAAATGATGAAAGATATTTATTTTGAAAATAAAACGCTATTAGATTATGGTTGTGGAACAGGTATTTTAGCTATTTTAGCTGCAAAAATGAATTGTACTACAATTGATGCTGTAGATATTGAAGAACCAGCATATCACAATACTATTGAAAATGCAACTATTAATAATATCTCTTCAATCAAAGCTTATCTAGGAACATTAAAAAACATTCCTGAAAAAAAATATGATATAATATTGGCAAATATCAATCGTAATGTAATACTAAGTTCTCTTCAATCGTTACATATAAAGATGTCTGCTGGATCTATTTTATTATCATCAGGATATTTAGTTCAAGATAAAGATATTATTGAAGATGCCCTTCTTAACAATGGTTTTCTTCCTTTGGAATGGAAACAAAACGAAAATTGGATCGCTACTAAATCTGTTAAAAGATATACAATATAAAAATTGGTTTTATGATACACAAGATTACAATTCTATTATTTTTCTCTCTTTTTTCTTTTTCCTTATTAGGTCAAACTCTTAAAGAATTTTCTAAAGACAACAAAGAGTTTATGACTCAATTAGAGGGATTCGTCAATAAAAATAAAAGAGAAGATATTGCAAAGATTTATAAATCATTTAAAACAAAAGTAGATGGAGGTGCTTTTACTGCTGAACAATTTACCACTATACAAGGTATCTGTGATACTATGCTTAAAATGAAAATGAATCCCTCTCCTTATTTTGTTAATTTCATTTCTGTTTTAACCACTACAACTTCTCTAGAAGATTCTTCTGAAAAGATAGATGAGTTTACAGGTTTGTGTAATGAAATTATTAATCGAGTAGAAAAGAGAAATTTTAATAATTATAAAAATTATTTAGCCTTTATCAATACTTTTTATAGTGATAATGCTTTAAAATTATCTAGTAGTTCTATTTGGAGGGTTGAATCTGATAAATACAATTTTTCTTTTGAAGAAAAAGAATTGAAAGTAGATTTTGAAAAACTGACTTTAGTAGGTGTTAGAAAGCAAGATTCAATTGTTATTCAGGAAACTCAGGGAGCTTATTATCCTTTTTTAGGTGTATGGAAAGGAGAAGGAGGAAAAGTATCTTGGGAACATCTAGATATGAAAGATGTTTATGCTGAATTAGGGAAGTATGAATTTGAACTTAAAAAAAATGGTTATATTAGTAAAGATGCAACATTATATTTCCCTAAATACTTTCCCAATCAACCTCTAAAAGGAACTTTTGAAGATAAAGTCATTGTTAAAAGTGCTTCTTCTAAAGCTACCTTCCCTAAATTTGAATCTGATCAAAAAGTATTACAAATTGATAATATTGGTGCAGATGTTCAATATAAAGGAGGATTTAAATTAAGTGGTGCTACTGTTTATGGTTATGGTGATAAAGAAAATAGAGCTGCTATTACTGTTTTATCTTCTGAGACAAAAGCTCCTGTAATGAGGGCTAGATCTTTGCAATTTACCATTAAAGAAGATGTTAGAAGAATTTTAAGTCAAGGAACAGAGATTGTCTTGTATTTTGGTGCAGATTCTATTTACCATCCTTCTACTAATCTAAGGTTCGAAATTGATGAAAAAAGTATCTCTATTTCTAGAGGAGAGAGAGGAAGTGATAGAAACCCTTTCTTTGATTCTTATCACAATGTTAATATAGATACTGATAAAATTGATTGGAAAGTTGATTCTGATTCTATATTAATTGCTAAAAAAACTGTTGGAATTGGTGGAGGAAATGAAAGCCAAGTTAATTTTGAGTCTTTTCACTTTTTTAGTGAAGGAGGTTATCGAGAACTACAAAATATTTCTACCGTCAATCCTATTGCTGCAGTGATGGCTTATTCTAGAGATTTGGGTTCTGACGAACTAGATGCTGATGGTTTAGCTGAAAAAATTAATCCTCGTTTCGATGCTTCTTCTATTCAAAGTTTATTGTATTCTTTAGTAGCCAAAGGATTCATTGAATATGATAAGGATGAAAAAAAGATATATATCAAAGAAAAATTAAAACACTATGCTCTAGCAGGAGTTAAGAAAACAGATTTCGACCATATTTCTATTTTATCAAAATCAAAAGAAACCAATGCTATTCTTTATGTAAATGAAAAAAATGAAAATCCTATTGATATTCATGCCGTAAATTATGTAGAGTTTACTCCAGTACAAAAAGTGGCTGCTAAACCATTAAATAATCAAATCCTTCTCAAGAAGAATCGAAATATGGAATTTAATGGGAAAGTATTTGGGGGGATGAGTATTTTTCAAGGAAGAGGATTTCAATTTGATTATAATGGTTTTCAAATAAAAATGGATACTATTTATTTTATGGATTTATTTGAAAATTCTGGAGAAGAAGATGAAAATGGAGATCCTATTGCTTATTCTATTGGCTCTAGAATAGAAAATGTTACTGGAACTTTATTAATTGATGCACCTCATAATAAATCAGGAAATGAAGAAATAGACATGTTCCCTTCTTTTGCTAGTGATGGATATAGTTTTATTTATTATGATGATCGTGCTATTGAAGATGGTGTTTATAAAAGAGATTCTTTCTATTTTAGATTGAATGAGTTTGGTCTTAATAATTTAGATAGATATACTGTAGCAGATATTAATTTTGAAGGCGAAATGTTTTCTGCTGATATTTTCCCTGTTTTTGAAGAAACAGTAGTCTTAATGGGAGAGGATAAATCTCTTGGATTTAATCATAAAACGCCATCTAATGGTTATCCTGCTTATGTAAGAGGAAGTGCTAAAGGAAAAGGGAATTATAAAGGAGATGTCATTCTAAGCCATTCTGGATTTCAAGGAAAAGGAACACTTACTTACCTTCAAGCAGAAATTAATTCTCAAGATTTAATCTTTAAACCAAGAGAAGCTTTAGGTTCTGCTATGAGATTTGATATTGATGAACAACGAGCTCCTAAACCTGAAATTCCTCAAGTAAGAGGGATAGATATTAATGTGAGATGGCTTCCTTATAAAGATACGATGTATGTAATGAGTAAAGAAGCTCCTTTTGCTATGTATAAATCTAATCTTCATACATTAGAAGGAACATTAGCGCTTACACCTGGTGGTTTATGGGGAGATGGATTATTAGATTGGCCTGAAGCTTCCATGAACTCTAAAGATTTTCACTTTGGTGCTTTTTCTGTAGAATCCGAACAAACTGATTTATCGATAAAAGCTGTAGGGACCGATGGAGAGTTAGCCTTTGATTCTAAAAATGTAAGGGCTGATGTAAACTTTGATGAAGGAATTGGAAAATTCAAATCTAATTCTGATGAAATTACAACCTCTATGCCTTATAACAAGTACAAAACATCTATGAATGAGTTTACTTGGGATATGAATAAAGAAACCGTAGAGTTTAAAGCAAAAGAAGGACGAGTAGATAAATTTCTTTCTCCTGAATTAGATTCACTCCAATTTGAAGGAGCTACAGCCCTATATGATTTAAAAACTAGTACATTAAAAATTGGTGGTGTTCCTTTTATCAAAACAGCAGATGCATTAGTCTTTCCAGAAACAGGAGATGTTGAAATTATTGCTGGAGGAACTATGAAACCTCTTGAAAATGCAAAAATTATTGCTAGTGAAGAAACTAAATATCATGTAATTAATAAAGCAACTATAAGAGTTAAAGGACGATTAGATTATACGGCTAGTGGATATTATGAATATAATATTGGAGATAAAAAACAAGAAATTTTATTTTCAGATATTATTGGATCTCCTGTTGGAAAAGGAAAAAGAACTGAAAAAGCTTTAGCTACTCGTGGGAGTGGAGAAGTAACAGGTGAAGACGAATTTTATATCGATCATAAAACAATGTTTAAAGGAAATATTGGTTTAAGTTCTGATGAAAAAGATTTAATGTTTAAAGGTTATGCCAAATTAGATGCTGAACTTCCTCAAAATTATTGGTTCAATATTACGAGTAAAGGAGATAAAAATAATCTAGCAATTGCTTATAGTGAACCTAAACGTCCTGAAGGAGATCCTTTAAATACAGGGTTATTTATAGATAGAATGACTAATAATCCTTATCCTAGCATTATGGGGGTATTAGTAGCTAGAAAAGATAGAGCCTTAATGGATGTAAAAGGAGTATTCAAATATAATAAAACTAAAGACGCTTTCATTTTTGGCGATTCTTTAAAATTAACTACAGGAAATTATACTGGAAATACTTTTGAAGTAAATCTAAAAAATAGAACTTGTACTGCTACAGGAACATTTAATGTAGGAGAATGGGTTAAATATTTAAAACCTACAGTTGTAGGAAAAACTAAAATTGATTTAATTAAATTAGAGACCGATTCTACAGGTACAGCTATTGCTGAGAAACAAAAACTTACTCTGGATTTAATGGCTAAGATAAATTATATCTTACCTGAAGAAGCGGTTAAAGCTATGACCAAAGATTTACAAATGAATACTGCTGAAGTGCCTAAAATCGAATTGAATGCTGCCTATGAAAAAATGTTGCCTGATGTAATTGGAGGTTTAGTAAAAAATAAAACTGAATTTGATCAAGTTTATAAAAACTATCAAACAACATCTAAAGTTACATTACCTGTATCAGATAAACCATTACTCTTTTTTAGCTATTTACCTATGAAGTGGAATCCTAATTTACAATCTTTAGTTTCTAGTAAAAAGAAATTAGGTTTAGCTCAAGTCAATGGAACTCCTATTAATAAAATGGTAGAAGCTTATGTAGAATTTAGAATGCCTCTCGATGAAATTGATAAGATGCATGTCTATATTAAAAATCCAGCAGATGGTGGACATCTTTATTATTTTAAATATAGTGATGGATTACTTCAAACTTATTCTACAAACCCTACTTTTATGGCTGCTATTACAGGAGCAAAAAAGAAAGATTTAGAAATAAAAATGGGTAAAAATCAAGTTTATAAAATTACAAATATTTCTCCTGTATCAGCAGATATGTTTGTAAGTAGAATTAAAAGTGCTTGGTAAACTCATATAATACAAGAAAAATAAAAACCGAGATATTCAAAAATTTGAATATCTCGGTTTTTATTTTTAATATATACACCCAAAAGCAATTTTTAAGCATCTTTTTATTAACGAATCATCATGCCAAATGAAATTACAAACATTATATTTAATTCTAGCAATTATTGGATTTATTGCTCCTAGTATTTTAGTATTCATTGAATCTATAGAATCAGGTAATATTTTGCTCTATACTCAACCATTAGCCACTATTGAAGGAATGTTTGAAAATAGAATTTCAACTATTTTTATGATTGATTTACTTTTTACCGTATTTGTATTTTTTATTTGGACTTATTTTGATAGCAAAAAAAATAATGTCAATAAAATTGGGCTTGTATGGTTTTTAACTTTATTATTAGGTCTTGCTGGTGGTTTTCCATTTTATTTATTTCTAAGAGAAAAATCTAATAACAATCCTAAATAAAAAAATAAAATTAAAAATAGAAATGCAATATGACTTAATAGAAAACGATGAACACAAAATTTTAATATGGGTAGAAGATTTTAAAAAATCTTCTATTTACAAAATGATAAAAGAAAAAAATTAAAATCTATTTATTAAAAATAATACCAATGAAAGTAAAAAATATTTTAATTCCTTTATTATTAATAATTTCTATTATTAATAATAGTTCTGCACAAGAAAA